>JAFSXS010000022.1 GCA_017443945.1 Synergistaceae bacterium | reverse complement strand
GGTAAATAATCTTTCAATAATTTCCATGCCCGCTCAGATATGTCATGTCTATGAAGTTCTGATTTCATAAATTTTCTTCACCCTTAATAAAAATTTTTTATAGACTATCATATATTTCCTATTCTGACGACACCGTCTAAGAAATTTAGCGATTGCCTTTGGTGCTGTGTAATTAAATACTTCTTGAAAATTTTGGCAAATTCCGGTATACATTTTTTCTTCAGGATATTTTCTTGCACAGCCTCCCCCGCATAACATTAAGTACTCGCAATCTTTACACGGAGTCATATTATTTACATATCTTGTGCGCCACTCTGTCATTGAGAAATTATACAAAAATTTTTGTGAAGCCTCATCAACAAAGCCCATAGCAAGCTCATCTTTGGCGACTACATTCCAGCATGGAAAAATCAAACCGTCCGGGCCGATTACGTTCATAGAATTTTGTGTCCCGCAGTAAGTAGGATTTATTTTCGGCCAAATTTTTTTATCGAGCCAAGCATATAAACTCCTTGCAGAGATTGAATAAAAACTTGCAAGTTTTATTGCATCATAAAGCGAGTGCCCGGAATTAATAAGCGTCTTTAAAATTTCGGATTCGTCTATTGCATCAGGTGTATCAAATACGCCTCTGAAATAATATGAAAAATTTTTTTTCTCAGTGAAGCCGCGTGATTTGAATTCCTGTTCAAGTTCAGACATATGATCAATATTTGACTTACCTACATTTACATGAACAATTATTTTTATTTCGCGTTCGAGTGCCAGTGCTATATTATTCATGATTTTGTCAAAGCTGCCTGACCCGTCCGCAAAAAATCGCCTTTTATCGTGAATTTCTTTCGGGCCGTCGACTGTGATCTGCAAGTTCGTGAATTTAAACTCTTGAATTAAGTCTAAATATTTATCTAAGTCAGTGCCGTTTGTTGTAGCACGAATTGTCATATCATTTTCCCGGCACTTCTCGCAAATGTAACGGATTATATCTTTATTTTCTGCTAATAAAGGTTCTCCGCCGTAAAGTGAGCAGTCATTAATTATATAATTGCGTGCTTTGTAGTCTTTTACCTGTGCAAAAATTGCATCTACTAAAGATTTACTCATTGTGCGTTCGAGCCATTCAGTGCCGCGTGTGAGTCTATGCCGTTCAACACAATAAAAGCAGCGTAAATTACAATTATAAGTAGGAGCTATAACGAGTCCGACTCCGGTATTTGAATATAATAGCTTGTGAATTCTTCAAGAATGCTCATATCTTCGTATTCCTGTTCGTCTGAGTTCACAATATGCCCGCGTTTAGTAAGTAATTCGAACCGTGAAGATTCTAATTTTTTGAGTAAGTCGGGATTATTTTTTGCTTCAGTGAGTAATTGAGCCTCGTTCTTATCAATTAAATCAACAGCTCCGTAGAGTCCATTAATTAACACGTAATCTTGAGACTCTGACTCTGGTAAGGGTAAAAGAATTTCATATTTACTTGTGCGCAAAATAATATCCTCCTAAAATTTTTACAAATAACTAAAAGCAGGGCTGTAATCAACAAACCCAGCAATTTACGAATTCTAATCTCGATAACAGTCATCAAATTTGCACATAATCGCTTCAGGTGTTAATTCGTTCATGCTTAGCTGGGAGAAATAAGTTTCTGTCTATTCGCGCGTGAGTTCTACACCGTCTGACTTAGCGAGAGTTAATAACTCGTCGACACTTTTGCACGCCATTGCCTTAGTGAAGTGGTTCCTGGCAACAAGGATTCACAGTATCGCAATCGCATTTACACCGTGAGCTATTATTTTCAAAATCATTAAGACTTTGAGGATTCTGAAGTCCTGCCAATTGCAATCCCATACCTACTCCGCCTGCAACTTTTGCGAGTTCTTCAGGTGTTAATTCGTTCATACTTAAGTGGGCAAAATAAGTTTCTGCCTGTTCGCGCGTGAGTGCTGCGCCATCTGATTTAGCGAGAGTTAATAACTCATCGACACTTTTGCACGCCATTGCCTTCTCAATTTGTTCTTTCGTGAATTTCATGAGTAAATCCTCCTGTTTAAAATGTCTGGGCACAAGTATCCACATCAACGCATTTACAGTCGTCTGAACAACGATTACTCCGGATCAAACGGTATGTAATTATCGCATTTACACCGTGAGTTATTATTATTTCCCAAATTATCAAGACTTTGAGGATTCTGAAGTCCTGCCAATTGCAACCCCATACCTACCCCGCCGCCTGCAACTTTTGCGAGTTCTTCAGCTGTTAATTCGCTCTTGCTTAACTTGGCAAAATAAGTTTCTGCCTGTTCACGCGTGAGTTCTACGCCCTCTGACTTAGCGAGCTTTAATAACTCGTCGACACTTTTGCATGATATTGCTTTTGTGATTTGTTCCTTTGTGAAATTCATGATTTAACCTCCGCATAAAATTTTTATGATTGTGTAATCATAGAATAAAAATTTTTTTCTTGCAAATATATTACTAAATTTTACAAATCATTTCGATTTTGAATCGGCGAGTTCCATTTTTTAAGGCATTCCCGAAATAATATTTATAGAAACGCTTTAATGACTTGCTTGTTTCAGAAAGAGTGAATTTCAAGACAGAACAGCAGCCTATTAAATTACGAATCGTATAGGCAATTAGACTAGCTCCCCCGCCCATGACAGTACGAAATTTTTCGCGACATACCAGCCTTTAAAGATTACAACTTCCGAATCTACCCTTTTGCAGTAAACCCAGCCGAATACTTTGCCATTCAAGACAGCAATATAACTTAATTCGGGGGTATAATTTCCGGCTTTAAACGGTGAAAATATTTCAGCTTGATAATCTGATTCGCATAATTCTTGAATCTCTTCGGCAAAATCGGGCAATTTCTCGAATGGAAAAAATTTCATTCCGCGGCGTTCTAAATTTTCATCTGTATAGTAAGAAGCATGTTTCATTTTTTCGGGCAGTTCTTTAACATTCAGCATATATTCAGCTTGTAACAGGGTGCGCTTAATCGTGAAGTCAGGATAAAAAAATTCAATCGAGCGAAATATTTTCATTTGAGGATCTCTTGACTCGTCGTCATAATTTTCTCCGGCGGGTTCGTCATAAATCTGTCTGATATTATTTGCTCCTGATACGTTAATTATTTCACAGATTGCGCGTTTCACAAGGTTCAAGCTCAAATAACCGGGTAAAATCTGAATTTGGTCAATTGTAAAATATCGCTTGTTAATGTCATAGCTGCCAGTTAAGACTCCTACTTTAAGCCCTGAATCCGAGAAAATTTCAAGCTCGATTTTGTGTATAGGGGTAAAATTGAATTCCTGCATAAAAATTTATGACTCCTTTATTTGATTTAGTGATTAGTGAAGTGGAATATATAACAATGTAAGAAAATTATTCCCCCTCAACTTTTCGCAGTCAAAGGGGGAATTCAAGAAATTAATTTATTCCTGTGCTTCCGAAACCTCCCGACCCCCGGGAAGTCTCATCAAGTTTCTTGACATCTTCAAATTTTGCATGTGCCACCGGAGTAAATACCATTTGTGCAATTCTATCACCGAATGAAAGAGTGAAAGGCTCTTCTCCCATGTTAAGCAGCAAAACTTTTATCTCGCCCCGATAATCCGAGTCAATCGTCCCCGGACTGTTCGGAATTATTATTCTGTGATTGAGTGCCAGCCCGCTTCTTGGCCTGATTTGTGCCTCGTAACCTTCAGGAATAGCTAATTTTATCCCAGTCGGAATTAATGCCATCTCGTTAGGCTTTATAATGCAATACCTCATCGAACATAAATCAAGCCCGGCCGACCCGGGAGTCGCATATTCGGGGATCTTGATAGTCTGTGCAGTGCGTAAAATTTTTACGGTTATTTCATGCTCCATAATTAATAGCCTCGTCTGCTTCTGTCATTGCGCCTGTTGCTGCGGTCATAATTTCCACGCCCGAAATCGAAATCATTTCGTGTAGCTCGATTTGACGAATAGCCCCGATCCATGTAGCTGATTCTGTCTCTCATTTGGAAATTGTTATAACCTCTTTCACGTGACGCAAGACTTGCAATTAAATTATCTCGTTCTCTCTCATCCGGCAAAACATGAGCGAGTCCCGCTGCCCTGACCTTGTCTTCACTGGCCATGACTCTGCGTCTTGTTAAATTTGCGCGTCCCTGATCGTCAATATCTTTTACCATAACTAAAACTCTATCACCGGGCTTTAAGACATCTTCAACGCGTGGGACTCTGTTAGTGCTGATTTCACTTACATGTAACAAGCCTTCTTTACCGGGTATGCATTCAACGAACGCGCCGAAACTTAATAATCTCGTTACAGTTCCATAATAGACTTCTCCGGGCGCTAAATCTCTTGTTAGTGATAATACGATTGCCCTTGCGTCTTCAACTTGCGCTTGAGTAGGCCCTGAAATCGTAATAATTCCGTCGTCCTCGATATTCATTTTAACGCCGGTTCTCTGAGTTATGCTGCGTACAACCTTCCCGCCAGTGCCGATAACATCGCGGATTTTCTCCGGGTCAATCTCAAATGAAATAATTCTAGGTGCATTCGGTGATATTTTATTGGGAACTGGTATAACTGCTTCCATTTTTTCGAGAATCTCAAATCTTGCTTTGCGTGCTTGAGCTAGTGCGTTTTCTAAGATTTCGCGGGTGATTCCTCCGGCTTTATTGTCCATTTGTAGGGCTGTAACTCCTGCTCTTGTTCCTGCGACTTTGAAATCCATATCGCCGTAATGATCTTCAAGTCCCTGAATATCCGTTAAAATTTGTACCTTGTCGCCCTCTTTTATTAAGCCCATTGCTATACCTGCAACATGTCCGCGAATTGGTACTCCTGCGTGCATCATTGAGAGACTCCCCCCGCAAATACTAGCCTGCGAGCTTGAGCCGTTCGACTCCATTATGTCAGAAACTACGCGAATAACATACGGGAATTCTTCTTCTGTGGGAATAACAGGAAGTAAAGCACGTTCTGCCAAAGCTCCGTGACCAATTTCACGCCTGCCCGGACCTCGTATAGCCCGGACTTCTCCGACTGAATAGGGCGGGAAGTTATAATGCAGCATGAATCTTTTTGCCGGTTCGTTGAGTTTGATTCCGTCTAAAATCTGATCATCTTCGCCGATCATTCCTAGTGTTGTCGTAGCAAGCGATTGAGTCTCGCCTCTTGTGAATAACGCCGTGCCGTGAACTTTAGGCAATATATCAATTTCGCAGGTTATAGGCCTTATCTGATCCATTTTGCGCCCGTCGACTCTGACTCTTTCATTAATAATTATTCCGCGCATTATATTTTTAACTCGTTCGTCGACAAATGCATTAATATATTCTTCTCTTTCGGGGTTTTCTTTGAGCATTTCTGCAAAATTTTCGAGTGCTTGAGCCTTTATCTCGTTTATTGCTTTCTCTCTAGGTTTCTTGTCGTGAATTCTTACTGCTGCATCAACTTTTGAGTCAAGGTTTTCGCAAATCCAGCTGTCAATTTCCGGGAATTTTTCCGGTGCAGGAACTTCAAGTAAAGGTTTGCCGACTTCTTCTTTCATGCGTCTTAATACTGCGATAATTTTCTTGATTTCAGAGTGTGCAAGTTCCAGCGCGTCAACTAATAATTCTTCTGATACTTCATAGGAGCCCGACTCTACCATTGTGATTCCGTCATCGTGTCCGGCAACAACGAGATTTAATAATGAGCTGTTCATTTGCCTGTCAGTGGGATTTACGATTAAATTTCCGCCCACGAGTCCGACTCTCACAGCAGCAACGGGGCCGTTCCATGGGATTCCTGAAATTGCAAGAGCCGCGCTCGCTCCGTTTATGCCTAAAACATTTGCCGGGAACATTTGATCCATCGCTAAAACTGTAGTAACTATTTGCACCTCATTGCGCATATTGTCATCAAAAAGTGAACGAATTGACCTGTCTATAACTCTTGATCCAAGTATGCCCGAGTCTGAAGGCTTCCCCTCACGCTTCACAAAACCTCCTGGAATTTTACCAGCTGCATAATATCTCTCTTCATAATCAACAACTAACGGGAAGAAATCAATTCCAGTGCGTACAGTGTCATTCATACATGCAGTACATAATAAAACAGTATCTCCGTGCGATACAATAACTGCGCCATTTGCCTGCTTTGCTATTCTCCCTGTCTTAAATACAAGCGGTTCTTCTCCGACCATTACAGAATACGTTTTTTCCTGATCCAAAATGTATAAATCCTCCTAAAAATTTTTTCACAAGTATATTTTAATCATAGATACAGAAAAAATCACGTGTTTTCATGAATATGCGAAAAATTTTTTTTATTATATGTTAT
>JAFSXS010000021.1 GCA_017443945.1 Synergistaceae bacterium | reverse complement strand
TGAGAATACATTTTTGAAATTGAAGCGGTGGCGAGGAATAGCAACCAGATATGCTAAAAAGGCCTCCTCATATATGGCATCGGTACAGATAGCCTGCCTGATTCTCTGGCTTCAAATTCTTATTTGACGACACTACCTAGGGACTCAATCAAGGCTTCATACATTTTTTAGTGCGGGCGGTGATGAACGCGATGTATATTTTCGCACAACCAGTCTTGTTGGGAATGCTTTAAGATATTTTGCAGGCCGTGAGTCATTAATTCATAATTCTTGGGGCGCAAATGATACAGTAGAAAATCTTAGACAGAAAAAATATTTTGGTGATGTTCTCGAGTTTGCAGGAGGAATTACAGTATTTGAGAACTCTGACATATATTTAACTGACTCTTACGGACTCGGCGACCCGCTTTTATCGCACATTCCTTCAGAACGCGTAACCGGAAACAAATGGCTTATAGGCCACATTCACCGCATAATCCCTGAAGGCTATCGAGAATCACTCCAGACTAACAGCAACAAAATAGTAAATCCCAGCTTGCATAAATATTATGACGTAATAAGACTCATAACGAGGGGCGATTTATTTTCCCGCGAACGCATTCAAGCAATAATAGATATAAATCTTGGCCGTTATGATTATCTCGTCGCGCAATATGTTCAAGACACAGAAGGCAAATAATCATGTATAAATTTTTAATTCTCGGTGCAGGTCCTGCGGGGCTTGCCTTTGCTCATAGATTAACACACAACGGCGAGAAAAATTTTTTGCTCCTTGAGGCAAATAACGAAGCAGGCGGCTTGTGCAGGTCTATTAACGTTGACGGCTCAGAGCTTGATATTGGCGGAGGTCATATTTTGGATGTCAGACGGCCGGAAGTAGTAAAATTTTTGTTCTCGTTTATGCCGCGTTCAGAATGGAATTATTTTATTCGCGACACAATAATAAATTTTCACGGAAAAAATATATCTCACCCGTTCGAGGCTAATATTTGGCAGCTAGATATTGAGAGTCAAGTAAATTTTTTGTGTTCGATCGCTAAAGCCGGTTGTGTTACTGGGAAAACTAAGCCCGAAAAATTTTGTGATTGGATTACATGGAAGCTCGGCGAAGAAATTGCGCGTGAATATATGCTCCCTTACAATGAAAAAATGTTTGGTGATGAGCTTGATAATTTGGGCACTTATTGGCTTGAAAAATTGCCTGATGTCAGCTTTGAAGACACGTTAAGATCCTGTCTCGATAAGAAAGCCTACGCAAAGCAGCCCGGCCACGCAGAATATTTTTATCCGGTCAAATACGGTTACGGGGAATTAT
This sequence comes from Synergistaceae bacterium, assembly GCA_017443945.1. NCBI lineage: Bacteria > Thermotogati > Synergistota > Synergistia > Synergistales > Synergistaceae > Synergistaceae bacterium. The sequence continues at coordinate 64,353 of JAFSXS010000021.1, read as the reverse complement.
GGCGGAGAATGGCCAAAGCTCTTAATGATAAAATTTTGTATAATCAGCATGTTTACTCGATAAATTTTGATTCGCGCGTAATAAAGACTCTTGAGGGCGGAAATTTTCAGGCCGATATAATAATTAACACGATCCCGTATAAAGAATTTCGCGAGCTTGACGGAATGCCGGACACTTTGCGCGAGTCTATTAACGAATTAAAGCATAGTTCAATCGCGATAAATTATTTTCCGGAAAAATTAAATACTTCAGCACAATGGATTTATTGTCCGGATAGAAATATTAATTATCACAGAATTTTTGTGCGTCATAACGTCTTGCTTGGGAGTAAAGGCTATTGGACGGAGACTAATGCAGCAAGATTAACGCCCGGCGAAAAAGTTTTATACGTAAATAAATATGCTTATCCCCTCAACACCTTGCGCAAGCCCGAAATAATGAGCGAGTTATTAAGCTGGTGCAGGAGAAAAAATTTTTACGGTCTTGGCCGCTGGGGTGAACATCAGCATTATAACTCTGATTTGGTTGTCGAGCTTGCAATAAAACTTGCTGATAAATTTTTATAGTTCTTTGTCAGCGAGTTCGAGAGCCTTTAACACTATTTGATCCATGTCATAATATTTGTATTCGCCTAGTCTGCCTCCGAATATAATATTATTTGCTTGTTCGCGTGCAAGTCCGCAATATGATTTGTAGAGCGCGTTATTTTTCTCGTCATTAACGGGATAATAAGGTTCGTCGCCGGGCTTCCATTCTGTGCTAAATTCGCGGGTTATGACTGTTGAGTTTGTCTCTAAGCCCGGATAAAAATGTTTGTGTTCGATTATGCGCGTGTAAGGGGTGTTGCTGTCAGTGTAATTTATGACGCTATGCCCCTGAAAATTATTTGTATGCGTTAATATTTCCTGCTCAAATCTTGAAGTCCTGTACTCTAGCGCACCGAGTTTATAATCAAAATATGAGTCTATCGGGCCGGTGAAAATAATTTTTTCTGCGAGTGAATTAAATCTTGCTTTGTGTTGGCAGTAATCGCAATTTAATATTATTTCGCAGCCTTCTAGCAAATTATTAATTATTTCCGTGTAGCCGTTTATGGGGATTCCCTGATAGAGCGCGTTAAAATAATTGTTGTCGTAAATGAATCTCACCGGAAGACGCTTAATTATAAATGCCGGGAGTTCGTTACAAGGCCGTCCCCATTGCTTTTGTGTGTAGCCTTTGATTAATTTTTCGTAAATGTCAGGGCCGACGAGGTTTATTGCTTGTTCTTCGAGATTTTGCGGATTAGTTATATTTGTACGCTGGGACTCGATTTTGGCTCTAGCCTGATCGGGTGTGTTGACTCCCCAGATTTTATTAAACGTGTACATGTTGAACGGCAAAGAATAAATTTCACCGTTGTAATTTGCGAGTACTGAATGAGTGTATCTATTGAAAGCTGCAAAATTATTCACATAGTCCCAGACCCGTTTATTGTTCGTGTGAAAGATGTGCGCACCGTATGAATGCACGTGAATCCCGTCAATATTTTCTGTATAGACATTGCCGCCCGCGTGAGGACGTTTTTCGACGACAAGCACCGATTTAGAATGCTTTAACGCCTCATGAGCGAACACAGAGCCAAACAGACCAGAACCGACAATCAAGTAATTATACAAGTTTTTATTTCTTCTTTCCGTAAATTTGTGATCCTTCTAGAATAATATCATATGAAGTCGCTAAAACATTTTTAATTTCGTCTAATTTTCCGGTTGGAGCAAAGATACTCTCTGTATATTTTCCCCAGAATATTACATCATTTTCGCCGCTTAAAATTGATTTTGCCTGCGCGTCTACTGCATCTGGGAAAGCTTCATACGGATTTGCCGGGGTATAATAATATTTTTGGTGAGGGATAACACCTATAGCAATATAACTGCCGCCGCTAATACTAATAACTTTTTCATTTGACACATCATCGCCGTAATATTTTCTGTTTGCCGCGAAGATTGCTGCGTGGCTTTCTCTTGTCTTGACCCTGTTTGATTTATGTCCGGGGAACATGTCATGAAGGGTCATGTACGTCAATCCGGTATAAATTATTATTAATGCTATCATAGCTGTCTGAAATTTTCCCGTGAAATTTTTTGCTGTAATAAAATTAGCAATCTCGAATACTATCGGGAGCGCAAACGGGACTAGATATTCATAATAATGTCCCATTCTGTAGCCTGAAACACTAACCATACAGCACGCACCGAATAATATAAAGAAGTAATACAGCCTGTTATAAATATTTTTCCTGAAGTAAACTATAAAGCACGAAATTAACAGGGGAATCATAACTAATAATACATGCGGACATACAAATATCGACAAGAAAAAGTTATATACAAATCCGTGCGGGTTGACTCCGATATAGAGAAAATTATATAAGAACGTTCCGAATAAGACATCATATACAGCGTCATTAGCAACAGCATAATATATCGCAGGCAGACACCCGACAAAAACTCCCGCGAGTCCTGATAATAAATTTTGCAGGATATTCTTGTATTCCTTGTGATAAATGAGTCTTGCAAGTATTAATAACGCAATCGGACCCCACATTAAAACGTGATTCGGACGCATATTCATAGAACAAGCTACATTTAAGCCGTGTACAAACATTATTAACGGACTGTGCTTGACTTCTCCGGACTTGAGATATTTTACGAGCAAATAAATCGATAAAAATTGAAATGGGAGAGTATAATTTTCCGTGAGATTACCGCCTTGCAATGTCTCAGGATTCAGAGCTAGCAAGACTACAAGCTCCGCCGCGAGTAAGTCCCCTTTTCCATCAGGGTAGAATTGCTGATAAATTTTTCGCGCAATAATAGCATTTACGAACATGAATAACACTTCAAGTAACCAGATACCTATTAGAGATTTCATGCTGATTAATGCACCCAGAGCGTTAATGAAATATAAATATAAGGCTTTATGATCAAAGAGTTCCTTGTACATGATTTTGCCGCTAGCGACTCCCCGGCCAGCTGTAACAAATACTCCGCTGTCAATACCCGCCAAATTTATCAACGGTGAAGAACTTACCATTACGAACGATGCAAGAAAAGTGAACAACAGCAAATAAATAGCTGCTTTACTGTCAGACCGATTTGACATTTTACAACCTCCTGAATATAAGAATTTATTATAATTTAGCATACTTATTGTAAAATTAACATCAATAATTCTAATTTGTAAAGGCAGGTAATTTTTCATGAAACGCATTATTTTATCGTTATTGCTCGTTCTCTTCGCGGTGAGTGCTGCATTTTCTGCCCCATCCGGAAAAGTCATGCTCTATTCATCAATGCAGGAAGATCAACTTGTCGCGATCAAAAAAGGTTTTGAGGCAAAATATCCCGGAATCGTCATGGATTATTATTTTGCAGGCACAGGACGAGTCATCACAAAAATTGCTACCGAACATCAGGCCGGCCAAGTCGCAGCTGACGTTATTTGGGTAGGAGATCCCGCAGACTATCTCTCGTTCAAGAAAGAAGGAATCCTGCAAAAATATTCTTCTCCCGAAGCAGCAGCAATCGACGCAAAATTTATCGACCCAGACGGCTATTACACAGGCGCAAGAATGATGAATATGGGAATCGGTTATAACTCTGCACTCGTTCAGCCGGAAGACGCTCCGCAGTCATGGAATGATTTATTAGATTCCAAATGGGCAGGACAAATCGTCATGACAGATCCTTCAAGCGCAGGAACAACAAAATATTTTGTAGCTGCATTGCTCGCAAATCCTGCTTACGGCGAAGAATATTTCAAAAAATTACGCGCTAACGGTTGCGAACTCGAGTCAGGCACAACAGCAACTCATAATCAAGTCGCAGCAAGTGCATATCAGGTCGGAATTATGCTCGATTACGTATCACATAATTTAATGGCTCAGGGTTCACCGATTGGATTTACATATTTGAAGAAGGATTTAATTTCGATTTTCTCACCGATCGGACTCGTTAAGGGCAGCCCCAACAATGAGAACGGAAAATTATTATATGATTTCATTCTGTCCAAAGAAGGCCAAGAAATTCTTGTAGCAAATAATTTATTGTCGGTGCGTAATGACGTTGATCAAAAGGGTGTGGACGTTGAAGCGATCGCAAAATCTGCAATGGCCGTAGATTTAGAAGCATTAGCGGCAAATTCTAATAAGATTCTCGCAACGTTTGACAATATCTTCAAGAAATAAAAATTTTCATAATCGCAGGGGTGAAGTCGTGCCCCTGTTTTTTTTTGCGCAAATATTTAAACGTGTTTTAATCGCATACAAAAAATTTTTTCTCCGTAAAGCCTTGCAAAATCTTTCGTGAATTATGATTCTTGTAGTTGCAAATGTAGTTGTAAAATATTTTTCTTTCGCGTGATGGTGTGAATAAAAAATTTGGGGATTCTTGCAGAAAAAATTATATCACACGCACAAAAAATTTATTACGCTATAATCTTTTCATGACTAAATCACACTATAAGGAGGCAGAAATTTATAATGGCAGGAATAAAATTTATCAATATTTCATTTGCTTACGGCGATAAAACAATTCTCGAAAATTTTTCACTCGACGTAGAAGACTCGCAAATAATGTGTCTGCTAGGGCCCTCAGGGTGCGGGAAGACAACTTTAATGCGGTGCCTGCTGGGACTCAATAAGCCCTCAACAGGAGAAATTTATATCGGCGACAGATGTGTTTTTTCGCGCGAAAAAAGAATCAATATTCCCCCTGAACGCCGGGGAGTCGGAGTCGTCTTTCAAGATTACGCCGTGTGGCCTCACATGACAGTTTTAGAAAATGTAGCTTACCCGCTCAAGAAACAGAGACTCGAACGCTCAGAAATTGAACGCAAAGCACGTTACGCCCTCGAACAAGTAAGAATGAGTGATTATGCGCCTTATTTGCCGAGTCAATTATCAGGAGGACAGCAGCAAAGAGTCGCAATCGCAAGAGCATTAGTCAGCTCCGATGAAGTTATTGTAATGGACGAGCCTATAACAAATCTTGACGCTAAATTACGTGAAGAAATGTTAATTGAGATTCGCCAGATTCAGAAAAATATCGGCACAACAATTTTATATATCACTCACGATCAAGAGGCTTCACTGCAATTATGCGACAAAATGGCAATCATGAACGCTGACGGGTCATTATCGCAAATAGGCACTGACGAAGATATTATATTACGTCCTGCAAATAGATTCGTGTTTGAGTTTATCGGCGTGTCAAATTTCTTCAGGCTCGCGAAAAAAAATAATTCGTGGTGCTTCCATGATAATGAGGCTTTAAAATTTGATGAGTCAATCCCGCAAAATTTTGATTCATTCGTTGATATGGGAGTCAGACCTAATGACATTATATTTGATGACAGCTCAACTATAAGAGGCAGAGTCAAACGTTCTGTATTTCTCGGCAGTGAATATAATATGTTCATTGACTTTGACGGCCAAGAAGTAAGAGTCCGCCGCAGCACATTTGATGATGGAGCAGGACTAATCGCAGAAGGTTCAGACGTTGGACTAAAATTTTTGAATCCCGTTTTCTATCCGGCAAAGGAGGCATAAAAAATGTTCAAGCAAAAAAATGATCTTGCAGCAATGGAAGGCAAGAGACTCGGACTTGACGGCATTATGACGGCTTTAAGTTTTGCGCTGTTGTTCGTTATAGTTGTGATTCCGATTTTCATGATTATATATAATGCGTTCTTCTATGAGGGAAAATTTGATTTGACTCTTTTTACGAGCGTAATATTTGACCGTGAAAATTTGAAAGCTATGGGCAACACGATAATAATTGCTGTAGCAGTTACGATTTTCGGGACGATTATGGGATTATTTTATGCTTGGCTGCTTGGCCGGAGTGATATTCCCGCAAAAGGTTTTATGCGCGCATTATTTACGATTCCGTATATGTTTCCGCCTTTTTTCGGTGCAATGGCGTGGGACTTGCTTTTTTCGGGGCGTGCAGGTTATATAAATCGCTGGCTGATGTCAACTTTTCATTTGCGTACTGCTCCCGTGAATATAAATAGTTTGGGCGGGATAATTTTTGTAGAATGCTCGTATTATTTCCCGTTTGTGTTCATGCAGGTAGTAAGCGCGCTCGAAAGAATGGATCCGACATTAGAAGAGTCAGCAAGAATCGCCGGTGCTCGTCAATCACAAGTCATTTGGAAAATTACACTTCCTCTTGTGAAACCTGCAATATCGGCGGGAGCTTTGTTGATTCTAATTTCGTCGCTCGCACATTTTGGAGTCCCGTCAATATTAGGATTCTCGAAAAATATTTTTACGTTACCTACAATGATTTACGCATTAATTAACAGGTCAGGGGGCAGCTTTGAAGGAATCAGACAGGGTACGGCGTTATCGATATTGCTTGTTGCAGTTGTTGCTATTGCGTTAGTGATTCAGAAAAAAGTTTTGAGCTCCGGAAGCTATGACATCATAAAGGGTAAATCAATGAGGCCGACTCTAATAAAATTGCGCGGTGCAAAATATCCGTTGTTATTTCTTGCGTGCTTGACTCTATTAATAATTGTTGTAGTGCCGCTTGTGATGATTTTCTTAGTAGCGCTTGTGAAGGCTTACGGGCTGCCGTTGACGTGGAAAAATTTTTCATTCAGCAATTACGAGAAAGTTTTTGCATCTCCCGCGACCCTTGACTCGATAAAAAATTCGCTTTTCCTGTCAGTAACAGCTGGTTTAGTGTGTATGTTCTTGGGCGTAATGATTGCATATGTAATAAACCGCATAAAACCGCGCGGAAAAAGTATATTAGAGATTCTCTCGATTCTGCCTTATTCGATTCCCGGCACAGTTTTAGCAATCGGAGTAATTTTATCGTGGTCAGGCTCAATCATGAACATAACGCTATATAATACGATTTGGATAATTTTAGTTGCTTATATGGCGAGATATTTATCATTCTCGATGAAGAGTGCGAGTGCGTCATTATTGCAAGTTAATTCATCACTTGAGGAGGCTTCGAGGGCTTGCGGTGCGACACACACTGAGTCATTGCGTGATATAACTCTTCCATTAATAAAGCCTGCTATGGTGTCGGGATTTTTCCTGATATTTTTGCCTGCGATGAGAGAGCTTACGACTTCGATTTTGCTTTACGGACCTTATAGCCGCACATTAGGAGTGCAAATTTTCGCGTTACGTGATGCAGGGATGATTCCTCAGGCTGCTGCGTTAGCTTCTGTTGCAATCGTGATAATAATTATCTGCAATGCGATAGTAACATGGATAACTAAGGACAGGAAGGGAGCATAAACAATGAGTGAGCAAATTATTTCACGGCATATAAATATTTTTATGTGTGATTCTCTTGTCCGCTGTTGTTCTTGCTGCAATAAAAACATGAAGCACTTTATCAGGAAGGGAGCGTAAATAATGAATCAAGTAGTTTTACGGCATGTAACGAAAAAATTTACTACACGCACAATGGGAACTGTTACGGCTGTTGATGATTTCAACCTCGAAATAAAAGAAGGCGAGTGCTTCTCATTTTTAGGGCCTTCAGGGTGCGGGAAGACTACGACTTTGCGAATGATTGCAGGCTTTGAAGATTTATCAGAGGGCGAAATTGAATTATGCGGGCGTTTAGTGTCGAGTAAGGCGAAAAATTTATATATTCCTCCTGAAGAGCGCGATTTAGGAATGGTATTTCAGGCGTTTGCGGTATGGCCTCACATGAACATATTTGATAATGTTGCGTTCCCGTTAAAGATTCGCAAGGTCGCAAAAAAGGAGATTGCAGCAAGAGTCAAAGAGGCGTTAAAGCATTGTTCACTTGACGGACTCGAAAAATTATATCCGTCAGAATTATCCGGAGGCCAGCAGCAGAGAATTGCTCTAGCACGCGCAATAGTTACGAATCCAAAAGTAATGTTGCTTGACGAGCCTTTATCGAATCTCGACCCGAAATTACGCGAGACAATGAGATTTGAGATAAAAGAGTTACAGCGCCAATTTGGATTCACGATTATATTCGTAACTCATGACCAGTCCGAAGCAATGGCAATTTCTGACAGAATGATGGTGTGCGATATGGGGAAAATCATGCAGATAGATACGCCCGAAAATTTATATAAGCAGCCTAATTCGAGATTTGTGCATAATTTTTTAGGTGAGTCAACGTTTATAAATGTCGAGATCAAAGACGGTCGAGTCTTCCCGAAAAATGATTATTCGCAGGCGATTAATATTGCGATTCCCAACAGTGCAAATAGTGAAATGGTCATAGCAACGAGGCCGAACGCTATAAAATTAAGCAAAGATTCAGGCTTCATGACTCGAATCGAGAAAAGAATATTTCTCACTGATAAGACAGAGTATTTAGTCTCAGTAGGTGAACAATTAGTGAAGATTCAGACTCCTCATAGAGTAGTATTTGCTCCGGGTGAATCGTGCGGAATAGAAATAACTTCACCGGGCTGGTATCTTCCAGAGGACAAAGCAGCAGAGGCCGAACGCGCAAGAAGACAAAGATTTTAATCTGCACATAAATAAACCCTCCCTGAATGACTCAGAGAGGGCAAAATTTTTCATAAATTATTAATCGTCGAGCTTGAATTTAAGCACCTGACCTGTTACCGCGTCAATGTCAATATCATATTCTTGACCGCCAGACAAGCACTCAATCTGATAAACCGGCCTGAAATTTGTTCCGTTGGGGTAATCGTCGGCTTCATTGTCGAGATCTACATCTTTGAAGATTACATTGCGTGAATTTAATCTGCCTTCTGCAATTGATTTAGCCTGTTCGACGCTGATTAAATGCATGTTTCTGCGAGCTGCTTCCTCGCGGACAAAATAACTGTCATCGGCAAATGCTGCCCCCGCGAAAATTCCTAACACTAGCGCGAAAATAATTGCTGCAAAAAATTTCCTGCTCATTATTTCACACTCCTAAAATATAAATTCTTTCTCGTAATCAGGGCTTGAATCCGGGTAATCTGTCCTGTTATGAGTCCCGCGGCTTTCTTTGCGGTTCAATGCTGCTGCTGCGATTAAATTAATTGCTAGGGCTGTCTGCATTGTTAAATCATCGCGTTTTGCTTCGGGTGAGTTCATTATATCATTTGTAGCGGATAAAGTTTTTTCGAGGTCTGCTCCGTTCCTGTAAACGCCCAAAGAATGACCCGCAATTTTCTGCAATTCAGCAAGATATTTTTCACGCACTGAGTCATCGCGGTTATATATGACGGGTGAGTCTTGAATCTCTCTATCAAATTCGCCGGTTTTCATGATACCTTCAGCGCATAAGAGTCCGGATAGTGTCGCCTGACTCGCTGCATTGCCCGCACACCTGCAAGCGCCGTGAATCCCTCCGCAAGCCTCGCCGATAGCATAGAGTCCTTTAACGTCTGACTCGTAATTGCTGTCGATTCTGATTCCTCCTGAAAAACTGTGCGGCATGGGCCCGACTTCTAATAATTCATTCTTTGGATCGCACCCGCTTTGAATCAACCTATTATAGAACCACGGATAAGCCTTCAAAATGTTTATATCGATATGGCGCAAGTCTACCCAGATTCCGCCGTGAGGGTTGCCTTTGCCTTTTGCGACCTGCTTCCAAATTTCGTGATTGATTAAAGATTTCGGCGCGCCTGCTTCACCCTGAGGACGTACCTCAAGTAAAAATCTTTCTCCGTCAGAGTTAAGCAAATAACCGCCTTCACCTAACATTGCAGTCGGACATGGTTCACCTACAGCACCGGGAGGAGACATCATGACCATTGGCTCAAATTCGATAAATTCAATGTCAACGAGTTTTGCTCCGGCCTGTTTTGCCATTCCTAAAGTATTACCCTTGACATCATCGGGATATGTTGACGTGCCTAAAAGATTCCCGACTCCGCCCCATGATGCTACGACTACAGGCGCATAAACGTTATAAGGCTCTCCGTTGTTCTCAATTACTGTGAAGCCCTCGATTTTTCCGGAAATTTTATTTGTCAGCAGATTAACGACTTGTGAATGATTATGAAATTCGATTCCGGCCTCTGCTAATTTGGGGAGCATAATTTTTTCGATCTCAACGCCGATTAAATTTGTAGTCTGACAAAGTGAACGCGGATAAGTATGTCCCGACACATGACGCAATTTTATAGAGCCGTCTTCATTGTGAGCAAATGTTACGCCCCATCTGCATAAAAGCTCATAGCCCTTGAAAGTATTTGCGGCCATTTCGTTGACTAATTGTTTGTTGCCGATGTTGTAACCGGCCTTTAACATGTCCTGCGCGTAAAGTTCCGGAGTGTCGCCGTATGGATTACCGGGCAGGACGAAATTTATTGCTGCAATGTATGGAGTACCGCCGAGTCCGTTTGCGTAAATTGCGATGTCATTGACTCCGAGTTCATGAAGTCTAGCAGCTGTTGCGAGTGCCGCCAGACCACTCCCGGCGATTATTACTTTGTGATGTTGATTCAAATTGTGCACCTCCTAAAAATTTTTGCCTATTCGCGCTACCCCTTCAATTCGGGTGGGTGGGTGGGCAGAACGAACGATATTTGCACGATAAATTTTCTTGCTATTGAATGCTAGATAAAGTCAAAAGCTAAAACCTTTTTTGCAACCGGGGCAGATTGCGCGTCATTAATTGTATAAATAAAAAATTTTGTTCTATATGCGAGACAACCCCAAACCCGTTTTCTCGCGTTTTTGCCGAGCCTTTCCCCGTCCTTATTTTTACGCTGTTAAGAGTCCGAGAAATTAAATTATCTTGCTGTGTCGCCTCATTGTCGATAAAAAATTTTTTCCTGTATGCGGGGGAACCCCTAAAAACCCGTTCCCCCGTACCCCCTCCCCACCCGTAAAGACTGCCGGGAAAGAGTTTATCGGACGTTATTTCTTCGCATTACGTGCATTGATGAATAAAATCGCAATTCCCAACACTGCACCGACTATAGAGCTTATAATTTCAGGAGCAATCAAGCTCAAAGCAGCAGCAAATAATAAAATTCTCTCAATCGTGTTTAAATGAGTCTTGAAATATCCCGCGACCATTACGGCCAAGAAATATGTTCCTAACGCAAGCTGAATCACTGCAATAATTATTTCGCTCCACTCACCTTTAAGCAATAACGGAGGATTATACACGAACACAAACGGGACTAAGAATCCGACCATAGCGAACGTAAAGCCCTTCAAGCCTGTTTTCATTGCATCAGCTCCGGCAATACCTGCGGCAGTGTACGAGGCCACACAAACCGGCGGAGTTATCTGCGCCATTATCCCATAATAGAACACAAACATATTCGCGCATAAATCAGCAGTCGCACGCGGAAGCCCTGTCTGCAACAAAATCGGCTGAATACACGGCACAAATAAAATTACTCCGACCAAATACGCCGCAACAGTCGGTAACGCCATTCCTAAAATCATGCAGCCAATCATCGCAATAACAAGAGCCAAGAATAAATAACTAGTCCCAAGCGAACGAATCAAAGTCGATAAATTTGTAGCTAATGAAGTCTGCTGAGTAACGACATTTATAATAATTCCGCACGCTGCTGTAGGAATCGCAATCGCCGCGGCCTGTTTAGCTCCATCAACGCAGCATCCCCATAATTTTTTGAGATCTAAGAAATCAGGTTTGTTCACGAAATAATTAATCACGTCGCACGCAAGACACGAGAAAATTCCGACCATACCGGCCCGCATAAGTGAATAACCTCGAATAATCCAGACAACTAATAATATCGCAGGAATCAATAAATATAATCTCGTCAAAATCGGTCTGTCTACTCTGATTGAAGCGTCTGCAGTCGTATCAAGATTTGCTGCTCTCTTGGCCGCTAACTTGTCAACGAGAACAAATACAGCAAAATAATACGCAACCGCAGGAATTATCGCACTCGCCGCAATCGACATATAATTTACGCCTAACATTTCAGCCATTATGAAAGCTCCGACTCCCATAATAGGGGGCATAATTTGTCCGCCTGTTGAAGCTACTGCCTCGACTGCTCCGGCCTCTTCAGGTTCATAACCTATTTTCTTCATCATTGGAATTGTCATAACGCCTGTAGTAGCGACATTTGCGACTGCCGAGCCTGAAATCATGCCCATCAATCCGGAAGATAATACAGCAGCTTTTGCCGGGCCTCCTGATGATTTATTTGATAATTTCATGCCCATATCGATTAAAAGTTGTCCGCCTCCGATTGTCGAGAAAAACGCGCCGAACACGATAAAATAAAATAAAGTATTTGCGCTCGTCAATAATGGAGTACCGAAAACGCCGCTCTCTGTCATTGTCATTCCTGACGTGAACTCTTCTATAAATTGATCGAAAGGCTTTAAATTTGTGTGCAAGATTCCGGGCATATAGGGCGATGTCCACGCGTAAATTATGAAAACTGTAATAAATCCCGCAAGAATCCCGCCGAGAGTTCTATATACAGCAACGAGCAATAATAAAATCGTGATTATCATAGCTGCGTGATCCATCGGGAGGACTTCTTCAACGCCGATAACAAATTCATTTAAGCGCGTAAATTGAGTCAAAATGTACCACACTAAATAAGCTATTCCGGCAAATGCAAAAATGTCTATCCAGTTGACCCAAGAATATTTATTTAATATAACGGGGTCTGGAAGCTCTCCGATGTCTTCAGCTGCTTTCTTGACTTTCTTGCGATAATAATTGTCAGCCGGAAAATAAATAAATACCAGAGTCAGCGCAAAAATTAAGTGTACCGGACTTTGTAACATAGGTGCAAATTGCTTAATAAGCGCGATATACATCTGGAATGCAAAAAACGCTACTGTTACAATAATTGCTGCGATTGAACGCAAACTCATAAAATTTTCAGCTCCTTATTTAATTCATGTACTTACCGCCGTTAATATTTATGCTCTCACCTGTAATAAAACTTGACAGATCTGACGCGAGAAAAACTGCTAAATTTGCAATATCTTCAGGCGTTCCCAAGCGTCTTAAGGGAATATCAGAAATTATTTTCTCTCTGTAGTCTTGAGTCCATTGCAGAGACATATCAGTTTCTACAGGGCCGGGACAAATTGAATTTACACGAATCCCTGAAGGCGCAAAATCGTAAGCAAGTTTTCTAGTGAGTGAGTCAATTCCTGCCTTAGAGACCCCGTAACATAATGACGCGTTCGGGTGTGCTGTTTTTCCTGCGGTTGATGAAAGATTTATAATGCTGCCAAATTTTTGCTCTAACATATGAGGAATAACACTTTTGCACGCGTAAAATGTCCCTGTTAAATTAACTTGTAAAACTTTCTGCCATTCTGAAGGGTCAAGCTCTAAAAATTTCGTTCGTGTGTTAATGCCTGCATTGTTGACGAGAATATCAATTTTGCCGAAATTCTTCATGCACTCGTCCGCAAGTTTTATAGAAGTCTCAAGCTCGCTAATATCTCCGGCAACATAAACGCATTCAATATCGGGTTTACTTGTTAATTTACTGCCATTAAGAACGAGGCTCGCCCCGTTGTCAGCAAAGGCCTTAGCTATAGCCCTGCCGATACCGCGAGTCGAGCCTGTAATAATTGCTGATTTTCCTTCGAGTAACTTATTTGAACTCGTCGAACTCATAGCCTATTTCTTTGTAATACTTCATTGCGCCAGGGTGAAGGGGAGCACCGTTTAATTCATGTTTGCCGGCTGTCTTAGGATCAAACCATTTTAATGAAGCGACTGCTGCTGCGATATCGTCTTTGTTCTCGCAGATACCTTTTACGAGCGCATATGCTACATCGTCGGGCATTGAAGCGGGTACGATAACATTCTGCTGTGATCCCATTGACTGAATGTCATGATCTAAACCGTTCCAAGTTCCTGCAGTAATCGTGATAGGAGCATAGCCCATTGTGTTGAGATTTGCGAGAGTCTCAGGCTTTAACTGTACAAAATGCATTTCATGAGTTAAGCAAATTTCTGTTGTTGTTGCCTGTCCTGCGTCGACGTGGTCAATAGTTGCGTCATATAAATCGTCCTGAATGCCGGATTTAATTGCGTCAGTGCCGGTTTTCTCCCATGTAGCAAACTTTAAGAAATCTGCAACACTGATCCCGCAAGCCTCGATTACGCGTTCTGCTGTAAGTTCGCCGAGAGTACCGTTTTTCTTAGTGATTAATTTGATGGGTACTTTCTTAGCGATTACGTCTTCCATAGTAGTGCAGCCGGTTCTGTCAACAAATTTTTTCGTGAACATTATATTTGCAAATGCGTGGCCGAGACCTCCTGCAATACTTCTGACGTTAGGGCAGTCTCCGAACTGATAATCACTTTTTGAACGCTGATAACTCCAGAGTGAAGGCCCTGCATTACCGACGATTAAATCTGCTCTGCCTCTCTGAATCAAAACGGGTGCGCCGACTCCGCCGGGTGAGTTAGTTGTCAAATCGATAGTAGAACCTTCCGGAAGACCCTTCAACATTGCGCCCTGAATAGCTGCACTGACTGAATATGCGCCTGTGCCGACTTCCTGAGCCGCAAAAATTAATTTCACGGGTGCATCAAGTGCCGCAAATGCTGCGAACGCGAGACAAAGAACTAATACTGCTGCTAATGCTACTTTCTTCATGAAAAATTTACCTCCATAAAATTTTATATTTATGCCTGCAAAGATTTACAAGCATTACTACTCGATTTCAAGAATAGGAACAAGGCTCATAAATAAATCTCTCTGAGCTTTGAGATTCGCTATACTTCCTTCAACGTCAAAATAAAATGGATCTTGCCACGAGAAGTCATTAACTATTTTCTTCCATTCAGGAGTCGCACATGCCTTCATTACAGCGGCGTTCATAGCTTTTACGATTTCTGCGGGCGTTCCCTTAGGTGCTAATAAGGCGTATTCTGTATCGAGCTTTAATTGCGGGATAACGTCAGAAGCTGCCGGCTGCCCGGGTAAAAGTGTAGGCGATTTCGATAAAACTGTGCAAAGGCTCCTTAATTCGCCCTTCTCGATGTAATCTGCTGCGCTCGAATAGGGGATCGATGTTGCGTCAATTGCGTCGCCTAATAAAGCTGTGAGTCTGTTTGCCGCGTCTCCTGCCTCAATAATATTAAATTGTGCTTTGCCGATGTTCATTAGTACGCAGGCCATTATGTAAACTCCTCCGCCCATTGAGATTCCTAGTCTAATTGTGCCGGGCTTGGCTTTGGAAGCGTCAATTAAATCCTGAAGAGTCTTATACGGTGATGATGCTTTGACTACGATATTTTCGCCTGACTGAATCCCATAAACAGCAACCGGTTCAAACGCGTTATAACCAAAATCTACCATTCCGGTGGCCTCGTTGCCGTTAAGAGCTGCCGTATTTGTCGCTATGAAAGTGTAACCGTCTGTAGCTCCGTTTCTGTACTGCTGCATACAAGTTGCACCGTTAGAGCCTGTTACATTGCTTAATACAACGGAAACACCGAGAATTTTCTCAAGCTGCGCACCTAATTGACGAGCCATATAATCAGTATCTCCGCCGGCCGCGTGGGTTACGTAAATATTGATTGTCTTCGTCGGCCAGTCCGCTGCAAATGCACTCGATACAAGAACTAACAATAAAGCTAATGCACAGAAAAATTTTTTTGCCATAATAAAGCCTTCTTTCATAAAAATTTAATTATTTAATTCCTCTGCACGTTCGCGGGCTGCATCCTTCAAATTTGCCCTGACAGAGAAAATTACTACTAAAACCGTTGCGACAATTAATACACAGAAAATCGGATGATTATAAAATGGATCACTTGAAGCTAACTGCGAGACCCTGCGCAAATTCTGCTCAAACGTCGGGCCGAGAATAAAGCCTAATATCATAGGTACTGTAGGAATCTTAGCTTTTATCATCAAGTAAGCCATTAACCCAAAGCCGACCATTACATATGTATCAAATAATTGATTCGCGTTCCCGATTGCACCGATCCCGCATAAGACCATTACAATGGGAAGCAAATAATTTTTTGGAATCTTGAGAACTGACACAAAGAATCTCATTCCCCATAACATGAATAACAGCATGAAGACAGCTGCAACTAACATTGCCGTAAAAATTGCGTAAACGACTGCTCCGTTTTTCTCATAAATCAACGGGCCGGGCGCAACATTGTGAATCATTAATCCGCCGAGTAACATTGCTGTTGCAGGGTCGCCAGGGATTCCAAGCGATAATAACGGGATAACTGCTCCGCCGATTGTCGCATTATTTGCAGTCTCTGACGCTACAACCCCGTCCATTATTCCTGTGCCGTAAAGCTCTCTATGCTTTGATGTATTCTTTGAGACAGTGTAAGAAATCATGCAGGAGACTCCGCCGCCGATACCGGGTAAAATTCCGATTCCTACACCGATTAAAGCCGACACTATTGCATTTGGAATCTGCGCGATAAATTCAGCAAATGTAAAACCGGCTCCCTTCATCTTTACATTTTGCTCGATCGTGAAATCCTGCTTCTTTCTGACTGACTCAGCGAATGACATTACTTCAGAAATCGCAAATAAGCCTATTAACAGCACAACGAGCGCAAAACCGTAATTCAGCTGGTATAAATCAAATGTGAATCTAGGACGAGAGTCAATCGGGGCAAGTCCTACAGTCGCAAGCAATGCACCTAATACAGCACTGATTAAACCCTTTGGCATGTCAGTACCCGTTAATGCTACGACCATACTTAACGAGAACAAAGCAAGCGCGCAATATTCATAAGCCTGAAACTTTAACGCAAATTCACACAAAATAGGCGCAAGAACAATTAATATTGCAATTCCTATTAGAGTCCCGACAAACGAGAAAACGACTCCAGTTCCTAGAGCTTTCCCCGCTTGACCCTTATTCGCCATTGGTTTCCCGTCAAAACATGTTGCAACAGATGAAGGAGTACCAGGAATATTTAACAATATCGCAGAAATCAGACCGCCCGAAATTCCGCCGATATACAACGCCATTAACATTGCAATCCCCTGCGAGGCCGACATCGAATAAGTTACAGGCAAAAACATTACTATTGCCATTGTTGCTGTAAGTCCGGGAATCGCTCCGAAAATTATTCCGACTGCTACTCCGATTGCTATCCATAAAATTGTAAGAGGCTGACAGACCGCTAATATTCCTTCAAGAATCATAATTTCCGCCTCCTATAGACCAAAACCGAACATGCCGACGGGTAATAATACATTCAGCATGACTCTAAACACGTAGAACAGCAAGAATCCCGTTATTACTGCCGTGATTAGCGCAGGAATAAAATTTTTCGCCCATTTCTCAACAGGAGTCAATATCAAAATCTGCACGAAAGTATATATACATGTCGTTATAACAAATCCGATTGACTCCATAAAGCCGACATACAAAGCTAGAGCAATGAAGCTGAAGATTACTTCTCGTTTTTCCCATAAGGATGCAAATAATGACTCGCTTTCAGGAAGTGCACCGGAAATTTTGAGTCTTCTATATTTCATTATCCCGCGAATAATCAGCCAGAGACTCAACGCAAGCATTGAACCTCCCCAAAGCCACGGGATAAAATGATTCGTTAATGGAGTCGCGCCTAAACTCTTGAAGACTCGAATCCCGGAAATTTTTGACATGTAGAAAACTGCAAATACAGCTAGCACTATTCCCGGAATAATATCTAATTTATATTGCTTGTCCCTCTTCATAACTGCGCCTCCGGTCTTCCCTGCCATTTTTCGTGATTGTAGACGCTTTTATCAGCAACAAACGGCCATTTATTACCCTTGAGAATCTCTACACAGCCTCTAACACACATTAACGCCATTTTTATGACTGCTTCTCTTGTCTGGGCTGCTGAATGAGGACTCACAATTAAATTTTTGCAGGTCAATAAGGGATCATCAGTCTTCAAAGGTTCTGCGCAAAAAACGTCTGTAGCTGCTCCTGCAATATCGCCATTATTAAGCGCGTTGATTAAATCTGACTCGTTTATGATTCCTCCCCTGCTGCAATTTATGATTATTGCTGTATTCTTCATTTCGGCGAAATTTTTTGCGTTAATCATATTTCGAGTCTCATCAGTTAAAGGCACGTGAATCGTAACAATATCTGAGTCGCGTAATAATTCTTCATAATCGGCGTAATATTTTGCTCCGAGAGACTCAATTTTTTCCTGACTCAAAAACGGATCATAACCGGCGATTTTCATTCCGCAGGCCTGACAAATTTTTGCTGTCTCGCGGCCTATTGCACCGAGTCCGATAACACCTGCTGTCTTGCCCTCAAGCTCAAAAGTTTTCTTTGCGCCTCGAATCTCCCAATTTCCTTTGCGGGTCTCTGAGTCGGCCTCAACGATATTTTTTGCAAGGGCGAACATCATTGCTACTGCGTGTTCTGCTACACTGCGATTATTTGCGCCTGGTGTAATAACGACGGGGATTCCTTTTTCCGCAGCTTTCTTAACGTCAATTGCGTCATAGCCGACTCCAGTTTTGCCGATAACTTTAAGATTCGGGCTGTTCTCGATTGCGTTTGCGTCGCACTTTGCTATTCTGACGATTAATGCATCAGCGTCCGCCATTTTGTCGAGATAATTATTTGGATCCGGATTATCGGCAGCGTAAATTTCTGTGAAGAGTCCGGAGTCCTCAAGTGCTTTAACTCCTTCAGGGCAGACTGATTGAGTCATCACTATTTTCATTTTATTTGCTGCCTCCTGCGAGTCTGATTCCGTAATCCATAGCATTAACGAGACTCAGTGCATTTGCTCCGCCGTCCCCTGCATGGCCGAAACCTGTCCCGTGATCGACGCTTGCACGAATAATCGGAAGTCCCAGCGTTACATTTATTCCCGCGACCGCTTCCCAGTGATGAGCTTCTTTATTGTAAACAAAGCCTTTGACTTTCAACGGGATATGGCCTTGATCGTGATACATTACGACAACTATATCATACCAACCGCCAAGAGCCTTGCTGAAAACTGTATCAGGGGGAGTAGGCTTCTTTTCGGGAATGTTCACGCCTTCTGACATTGCTTGATCGATTGCGGGTTGAATCTCGTCAATTTCTTCACGTCCAAACATGCCGTCTTCACCGCAATGAGGATTAAGCCCGGCGACTCCGATTTTAGGATTCTCGATTCCAATTGCTTTCATCGCGTTATTTGCGAGTCGTATGCAGTCTAAGACTCTTTCTTTCTTGACTCTGTCGCAGGCCTCTCTTAATGAAACGTGCGTTGATACATGAATGACTCTTAAATCCTCGTGAGCTAACATCATCGCATATTTTTTCGTCTTGGTCTCGTCGGCGTAAATTTCTGTATGACCTGAATAATGATGCCCGGCCATGTTGATAGCTTCTTTGCTGAGTGCGTTAGTGATTGTTGCGTCGACTTCTTTATTTAACGCCATGTGAATAACTTTCACGACATATTGATATGCAGCTTCACCGCCTAATTTTGTAGCACCGAGTCCAAAAGGTTTGGGGTTATTGCAATCTCCGGGAATATCTGAAGGCTTGATTAATCCCATGTCGTAAACGTCAATAGTTCCGTACTCAAATTTTGCGTCCTTGACATCTTTGACGGGGTTAATTTTTACGTCGATTCCTGAAACTTTCTTTGCGACTTTTGCGGCGTATTCCATGCTTGATAAATCACCGACAACAAGAGGCTTGCAGCGGTCATAAACTGTTTTGTCTGCGAGTGCTTTAACAGTAATTTCCGGGCCGTTGCCGAATGGGTCGCCCATGCTGATTCCTAAAATTGGCCGTGTCATGATAAAAATTTCTCCTCCTCACAAAAAATTAATGCAGTCCGTTAGCTTTGCATGTCTCAAGAGTTTTCTTTAATGCTTCCATGCCCTCAGGAGTAATTTTGCTGAATGGCCGTCTGCAAGGTCCTACGGGATTCCCTAATAAACCGGCAGCAAGTTTTACAAGCGTATTGGGGTTGCCGTATTTGAAACAGTTGCGGAAGATTCTAATACTGTCCTGAACTTTTTTCGCGCGTTCCATGTCTCCGGCCTCGAAAGCCTCATAAATTTCTACCATTGTGCGCGGGAAAACATTTGCACAGCCTGCAATACCGCCTTTACCGCCGAATACAAGCGCAGGAAGAATCAGCGAGTCATTTCCTGACAAAACGCTAAAATCTTTGCCGATATTGCTTGTAAGCTCGATATATTGTTTCATGTTGTCGAAATTTCCGCTTGAATCTTTTGCGCCCAAAATGTTGGGTACATCTTTTGCGAGTCTTGCAACTGTTGCGGGTGCTAAAGCGTTTCCGGTTCTTGCAGGAATATTATAGAGAACTACAGGAATTTTCACGGACTCGGCGACTGCTCTAAAATGGTCGTAAAGCTCGTCCTGCGAGGCTGCTGCAAAATAAGGCACTATTACTGACAAAACGTCTGCTCCGATTTCTTCTGCTTCCTTGCTTAACGTGATTGTCTCTCTAGTTGTAGGGCAGCCTGTACCGGCATAAACGGGGACTCGTTTCTTGGCCTCGTCAACTACATTTTTGAGAATCTCGACTTTTTCTTTGTGACTCAGTGCGTAGGCTTCTCCATTAGTACCGAGTGCAAAAACTCCGCTTACTTTCGCGTCTATCATGCGGTTAACTTGATTGCGAAGTTCAGAATAATTAATGCTCTCGTCGTCGTTCATGGGCGTTAAAATGGGCGGGATAATTCCTTTAATGAGCGTCATAATAAATTTTTCCTCCTAATAATAATTACATAATTTCGAGATAAATTTTTCTCGCGTCATCGGGCGTAACTTTCTTGCGATTATTAACTAATAAACGCGTTACTTGCATTCCAGCATCAACAAGCCAATCTAAATCACTCTCAGGGACTCCGAAATCTTTTAAGCTCTTGGGTATGTCCAAATGTTTAACAATTTCGTCAAGCCTCGTGATTACTGCCTGACTCTTTGCTTCTTCCGTCGACGCATTACCCTTCATGCACCTGTCATAAACTTTTGCAAATAAACTCCTGCAATCTGACTCGTTAAATTTCATGACGGGAACTAACAAAATCGCGTTCGAGACTCCGTGTGCAATGTGATATTTGCCGCCTAATGGATAGCTTAACGCGTGTACGGCCGTTGTTCCTGATGCTGTAATTGCTACTCCGCCGTAAAAGCTGCCGATCTGCATATTTAATTTCGCCTGCATTGCGTCAGGATCATCACAAGCTGGGATAATGCTGTTTAGAATCAAGTCAAGTCCTTCAAGCGCAAATGTATCACTGAAGGGGTTTGCTTTGTTGCTCGTGAAACATTCGATACAGTGTGCAAGTGCGTCAATTCCTGTAGCAGCTGCAATTTTTCGCGGCAAATTCTTAATCATTACTGCGTCGAGAATTACATAATCAGAAATCATCGCATTATTGACGATCCCGACTTTTAACTCTTTCTCAGGTACTGCAACTATAGCATTAGGAGTCGCCTCGCTGCCTGTGCCTGCCGTTGTAGGGATAACAAGAGTCTTGATATATTTTCGCGCTCGTGTCGGATCATCAAGCAAATCTTTTATCGTGTAATCTTCCGTCATTAAAACGCTTGAAAGTTTTGCAGTGTCCATTACAGAGCCTCCGCCGACTGCAAGAATAAAATCTGCGCCGTACTCCCTGCACTGGTCTACAAGTTTTTGAGCCTGCATATAACTCGGTTCGGGCGGTAAATCATTTAATATTTCGTAAGCTACTCCCGTTTTCTTGACCTCGTTCAACGGAAAATCAAGAAGTCCCGCGTTTTGTATGCCCTTATCAGTGAAAATTGCTAGTTTCTTCACGTCTTCAGCCTTGAGAATTGCGCCGATGTTGCTTAATGAGTCCTCACCGCTGAAAACTTGTTTTGGCATTCCTAAAGTATATTTCAATTATGATACCCCCTTTATAATTTTCCGGCCAGCTTCACGAGTAAATCAGCCTCGCCGAACCCGCCGGATTTGGTCATGATGTAATAAATTTTTCCGCCGTAAATAAAACTTGTCAGCACGACACCTCTTGCAAGCTCGCAGACAGGGATTAATTCTTTCACGTTTACCGCGTTCATGAGAGCTAATAAAGTATCTCCGCCGACACACATTAAACGCGCTTCAAGTCCCAAGTCCAACAAATTTTTTGCTGCGATCGTAACTGCGTGGGAAATATTTACTCTTACGTCGTCAATGCTTAATTTATGAGCGTTTATATATTCGTTTGCTAAATCTGAATCGTTATCGTTATTTGCGTCAAGAATGGCATTAAAATTTTTTATCTCGTCATACCATTTTTTAGCTGACTCTCTGCACTCTTCACTATCAGGCCAAGAAGGATTCAATTTTTCCCTGACTGATAAAGCTATGTGCTTGAAACCGTTTTTGACCGCAAATTTTACTTGTTCGCGCGTTACAGGATTGACAGAGCCGCAGACCATAAAAAATTTTTCGGGCATTTCCGGAACCTTTGCGCCCCGACCATTAAAGCCGAGAACATCAGCAAGAACCCCCGCAAAACCTGCACACCCAGCAGAGAGTCTCAAATTATTATTTTTCGCGATTAATTTCATGTCTGAGTCTGACTCTGCGTCAAAAATTTTTATTCCGGTCTTGTCTGTCTGCGATGAAATAATTTCCTGAACACTTGAGAATTTCACCGGCTCGAATGGATCTGAACCGAACATACTTTTTGCGACAGGGACTCCGTCGATGTAGTGAACGCCGTTTTTTGTTACGCGATTCATTGCAGGGAATGCAGGCACAAACACGAGCGAGTCATAATTTAGTGCGTCCATGCAGGCCGATAACTCTGCGCCGATATTGCCTCGTAAGCCTGAGTCAGTCTTCTTATATATGTAGGGGGCATTAACGCGCTTTAGAAATTCATACACGATTTTATATGCTTTATCGGGTGATAAGTGGCGTGTCTCTGCGTCAAATATAAGAACGTCAACATTATCTGAATCCGCAAAATTACAGCGCGGATCGGTAACAACTTTTACATTTGCGCCTCTTGCTGCGAACTGGACTCCAGAGTCTAATGAGCCTGTGAAATCGTCCGCTATGATTAATAATTTCAGCACGTTTGACTCTCGCCTGCCTTAAAATTTTTATAGGATGTGCATAATTTATCAGAAAACTTGCAAGATTAAATCAGTCATTTATCATATATTTACCGCTGCAAATGGCGTGTTACTGGGTGGGGGGTGCGGGGGGGCTCTGGGGCCCCGCATCATGAATCACAAAAAATTTTTTATCGCTGCAAATGAGGTAAAAGCAAAGTCAGCTGTTCCTGAGACTCACAAAATTTATTCTTCGTTTGTGCTAGGGGGTATTCCACGCGAATAATTAGTAGTTCCCACCCGCCCACCCGTTTAAAGTTTATACCACGCACGTGAAAGGGGGTATGACGCGCAAAAATCTTTTATCCTGCGTAAAAGTCAATCAAGCCTAATTGTAATTTACTCGCGCGAATGAAATAATTTTAGCTCGAAGGGAGGCAGACTCGAACATGAATCTAAATATAGCTCTTGTAGAAGACTCAAAAAGGGACGCAGACAAATTAAGCTCTGTGATTCATAAATTTTTTCTCGCACAGCCCGAATTAGAACGCTCTATAACCCTTTATAACGACGGGGGCGAATTTCTGCGCGCCTTTGAGCCCGAAAAATTTCATATTATATTCATGGACATACTAATGAACGACATTAACGGCATACAAACAGCAGGCCAAGTGAGACTCAATGACTCTAAAGTCTTGATAATTTTCACGACATCATCAAGAGAATTTGCGCTTGAGTCGTTCTTCTCTGCCTCCGTGCCTGTCAGACCATTTGATTATATATTGAAACCTTATGACTCCGAGCGGCTTTGCAGGACTCTCACTGAAGCAGTAAAAATTTTAGAGTCCCCTGATCCCGCGCTTAGTGTCCGAGTCTCCCGAAGCACTTATAATATTCCATTCCGTAAAATTTCGGCGGTTCTATCAAGCAATCACGTTATAGAAATCGTCATGACCGATAATAACTGCTTAATAGCGACAATGACATTTAACGAGATCGAAAATATTTTATTGGCCGACAAAAGATTTTTGCTGTGCAATCGGGGATTAATTATAAACATGGACTCTGTTCGTTCACTCAGCAAGGACAAAGAAGTATTTATCATGAAGACCGGCGACCGTTACCCATTGAGAGTCAGAGGCCGCGCAAAAGTTATAGAAGATTTCACGCAATACCAGATTTCAAGACTTCGAGGCGGCGTGCATTATGAATAATTTGACTCTCCGTTATGCTCTTGAGTTCGCGATAATAATTCCTGCTGCGATATTTGCGTTTCTGCCCGTTCTTGACCGTATAAAATTTGACTCTCTCAAAGTTTACGGGCTTACGGCGTTATTTATTGCGTGCTTTATTACGTCAGGAGCTGTCATAAAATCTAAACTTTTGCATATTCCGGGCCAGCTTGGACTCTTCATAATTTATTATTTCTGCGTTGATATGAGCCTGCACAAAAAATTATTCTGCTTCTTCAATGCTGCGATGTTGTGTGCGGCTTGTCCGTGTTATACAATGCTTTTAGCTGGGCCTATCGAGCTTGCGAACGAGTCCGGCGTATTCATGATTTCGTCGGGAATAATAAATCTTGTTATAGCTTTCATAATGGGAGCTATTTTTTTCGGGACTATGACTCAAAGATTCCCGGTTTTAATCAACGAAGAAAGAATCAATACAGCGTGGAAATATTTATTTATGCTTCCGTTATTCATGACGATATTTAATTACTGGGTAACACCTATAAGCCCTCGCGTTGTAATGACCGGCCGGGTTCGTCAAATTTCTCTGGCATTGGTAGCATTAATTACATCTATGATATTTGCGTTCTATTATATTTTCTGGTGGACGACTTTAAGACTAACGGAGAGCGCAAGACTCCAGCAGGAAAATATTTTATTGCAGCTAGAGAACAAACGCTATAACGAACTTAAAAGCTATATGAATCACTCAAAAATTTTGCGGCACGATTTCAGACAGCATTTACTCGTAATAAATGAGCTTGCTAAATCCGGGAAAATCAGCAACTTATTAGAATATTTGTCGCAATTAAATGACTCATCAGGAGCAAAATATAAAACTTTTTGTCTTAACAGCGCAGTTGATGCAGTTGCTTCACATTATGACTCTATTGCAGGAAGTCAGGACACAAAAATTTTCTGGCGGTTAGAGCTTCCTTCAGTCCTGCCCATAAGAGAGTCAGATTTTTGCGCGGTATTAGGCAATCTCACAGAAAACGCCCTCAAAGCAGTAAAGACTCTCGACACAACCAGACGGCGAATAAATATAAATTCGTCAATGTTGTCTGACTCAATGCTTGCACTGTCAATCGAGAATCCATTTGAAGGCGCAATTAAATTCGGGAAGAACGGCCTGCCCTCGTCATCAAGCGAGAGTCATGGTATCGGTCTTGCCTCCGTGTCAAATATTGTTGAGCGTTACAGAGGTTCGTTAAATATCAGCACGGAGAATGAAATTTTTTCGGCTGGTGCAATATTTTATTTATAATGGGAGGTATTATATTATGAAGCGTTTTGCAGTAGTATTAGCGTTAGTGTTTGCATTTGCGATTTCGGCATTTGCGGCGGATTTCGGAGCATTTACGGCAGATGTTCCGGCAGGTTGGACAGCACAACAGAACGGCTCTACAGCAATTTTTACGAAAGATGACGGCGCAGGTAATATAACAATTACAGTTGACGAGACCGGCGGAGCTACAATCCAGCAGCTTGCAGAGGCATTCGCGGCAGAATTTGCTAAAAGTGGATTCACTGACATTACGACACCGACACAAGATAACGAGGGCGATTACTCGTTTGACATGAAGAATCCCAACGGCGTAGAGAGTCATGCGTTAATTTCCGTTCATGAAAATAGATATATGCTTGTAACGGCGACCGGTGAAGGACTCGAAGACGATTTAGTAAGTATTCTCAGTACACTTGCAATGAAATAAAATCATCACGCATAATTTTTTTTCGCGGGGGAGTCTGTGAAGTGATTCGCGGGCTCTCTCGTTTTTGTTGTGTAAATGCATAAAATAAAACTGTTTTGCGCCAATAAACTGCTAAAAAATTTTATTGCTCTACGTGGGGGAGCCCCTAAAGCCCCTCCCCCTTGCCCCCCTCCCACCCGGAAATTCCGCCATTTTCGCAGATTTATTTATTTTATTGTATAATTACAAAAATTTTCTCGGAGGTGTTAATTATCATGAAGCGTTTTGCAGTAGTATGCGCGTTAGTTCTTGTAATGGCTATCTCAGCGGGGGCTCAGGATTTCGAGAAATATTCTGTTGATGTTCCTGACGGATGGACAGTAGATTCAATTCAGAGTCTTTCTACCATGATATTTATGAAGAATGACAAAATGTCGATGATCTCAATCACTGCCGACAACGCAACGGGAGCAACGGCACAGCAAATGGCTAATGCTCTTTCTGAAGTCTACAAGAAGCAGGGCTACAAGGATATTTCTACACCTGTCAAAGACGAAAACGGTAATTATTCAATCACGATGAAGAATCCCCATGATTTAGCGTCCAAAGCATTTTTTGCCGTACAAAACGGTAAAGACGGCATTATATTAACTGTCGGCTACGAGAACGGCAGAGAAGCAATCACGAAAATTTTAGAGTCTTTCGCGTTCATTGACGGCAGCGAGAGAAAACTTTTAATCCCAACATTAAAGCTTGATAACATAATTGCGGCCATAAATTAATTTTTCGCGCGGGAGTCTGTGAAGTGATTCGCAGGCTCTCTTGTAATCTTCCGCCATAAAACACTTTAATTCACTAATTTAATTGCCTGTCCGTCCTTAACAGCAAAATTGTATAATGCTAACATAATTATAAAGTATAAGGAGCAAATTATCCCGAAATATCAAGTGTCCATAATAACAGAAGTAGAAAAATTACAACGTCATCATTGATATACTTGATACGATAGACACTCCTTCAAGCCCGCGCAATTTAGGATTTCTTGACGGAGACGACAGTTTTACACCCAGCTGTTTGCAGACGACCGCAGAAAAAATGAAGCAGCACTCCGCCCAAATGGTAGTATTTCGCCGTGAATATGTGCTTGCTTCTCTTCTCACTATGTTTGCCTAGAACATGATAAACGCGAAAAATTTAACACTGGTCGACCGTCAAGCAAACAAGGAATATTTATAGCCGTATATTCACAAAATTCCCATGCTCCCAGTCAATAAAATTATGTACGGAACAAGAAGCAAAACTTTTTTACGAAATCTCGTGTGAAGTCATTCTGCACCCTGAAAATTTCGATAAAGGCCATCATACACAATCAATGTGGAACGGTGAAGGGACTCTTCTTGAAATTTTGAGGCATAACAATAATACTGACTATGGGCAGCGTTACTTTTTTGCGGACTTGCAGTCAGCAGAAGGCTATCAAATCAGAGTCCCGTTATCATCTTACAGCACTTATGCTCCATTAATACAATTACAGACTACACAAAAGCATTTAGAGCCGTATGTAAGAGCATTTACCGATATTGTACGCGATTTACCCTGTTTGAAAGTTTGCCTAAGCCTCGTGCTTATAAGGATCGCGGGGTACTAAATTCTTTGTCTGGTGTGATTCTCTCTGAATTTTTCTGGCAGGAGCGCAACACTTTGCATGGGAGTCACGCTAAATTTACTACACCTGAAGAGCTGTTATTTCCCTCTGAGGCATTAGACACTTTATATCTGCGTGTACTTTTTGCGCTGAGAGAGCGTGAAGTTGAGCATAATATCACCGTCTAACATGGGGAATCGTTGAAGCACTGGCCTTCATGGAAAAAAATTTTGAAATCATCTGTAACGATATAGAACGTGGAGAAATTACATTTGCATTGGACGTTGGCGCATGAGAGGACATTTAATCGGCGATAAAGAAAGAGCCGACAAATTAATGCGTGCATTTAGTGCGGGATTCGATTCAAAAGTTTTGTCAAGAGTTTGGCCGAGTCTGAAGAGAATAATAGCTTTCGGTGATGACTCATTCTGTGTTTATACGGACTATTGCGGAAATATACCGGCGGCATTACATTAAATTCATGACATCAGCGGCTCTTGTCGGTCAGTCAGTTAATGTAGGAGACATTTATCAAGCCATAATCAAGACAGCTGACAAATACGGGCTTAATGTTGCAGATTTTGCCTTCTATGCAGATGAACGATTCTTTTGGAACCTATTGAGCTAACGGAATTGCACAACACATCAGCTGAAATTATAGCCGATTCACTTGACACATTTTTGCAGCAGGAGAATAACAATTACGATTCCCACTGTAAAATTTTATGGAATATGCAGCAAACGCATTTGTTGTATCGTGATTTACGCCGTTATCGTGAACAAACCGCACCGTATCAAATAAAGCCTGCACACTTTTTGAATACGCCGGAAATACAAAATAAAATAATGGCCTCAATGACTCACGTGACATAGATGAAATTTTGCGTATGACCGGCTTTGACAAATTACTAATCGTGAAAGAAGTGTCCGTGAAATTGTCTTCACGCCTTGAAGAACTTATACCCCAGTGTGCAGATTTAGCGCGAAATATTCACCGTCTTATGCCAGCTCCGGGAAGTTTTCCGGCGCAATTATTTCAAGACAGCATTAATTTTACAGAATGAGAAGATATGCTCACGGCCTACAGTGAATGGTGTTGTAATCATCCGTTATCATTCATAGTAGCGGGCTTGTTTTGTTACTCTGAAAATATTGCTGTTTGACTGGGCGGCAGTGGTGAAATTGTCGCTTTGTCTGCTGATTATCTGCGGGGAATTTCTCCGGGACTTCCGCTTTTGTTATTTCTTCCTATGCAGGCTGCAATTGTGTCCGTTTTATGTTTCATGGCTGGCATTGGCGGCGGATCGTTTGTTCAAGGCGATACAAATTTTTTCCTCAATCATATTTTGCTTATGACAACACATTTAACGGCTATAGCGTCATTTGCTGTCCTTAACTCGTTGAACAATATTTTTGCACTCACGATGTCCGGCGTTTTTTCCGGAGAGCGCGATAAAGATTCTCTGCAAAGTCTATTAAAAATTTCACTCATTGAAAGTCTGCTTATAACTTTATTAACAGCTGTTATAACTTGCTGGGCAGCCCCCTTTTTTGTGAGTCTATTTATCGTTGAAGACGTAAAAGTTTTTACAGCAGCGGTTACAGCACTTAGAATTTATATTTGGTACTTGCCCTTATACGCTATTTCAGAAATATTATTTGCGAGTCAATGTCCTGAAAATGACTTATATGTCATCATTCTTGGAAAATTTATTATTTGTCTGTCTGCTTGGATTAATTTTCGGCATGGTCTACGGTGATATAGAAGTATGGACAGCCTTTGTTTTGTCAGAAATATTAACAATCGCTAGTTTTGTAATAATTATTGCTCTGCGAAAAAAAAAGCTATGCCCAGAACGATAGACGATTTTATGGCAGATTTTCGGCGGGGAAAAATATTTACAGGTTCGGCGAGTAATATAAATGAGGTCATTAATTTGTCGGAGTCTGCACGATTATTTTTGCTGTACGAGAGTCTATCTTTGTAGCACTCTTAATTGAGGAAATGGGAAAAAATATAATTTAGACGGCCGAAAACATAGCATTGATATATTCATAAAATGGAATGGCTGAAGATTCATCAGGAAGACGATAGAATCAAAAATGTTAGTATACGCACTATTTGCAGCTTGGCGGCCGAGTCAAGGTATTCACGCACATTGGGAGTGAATTATTTATTTTTGCGCGTTGGAGTCTGTTAAGTGATTTGCAGGCTCTCTCGTTTTATTGCTTGTAACTGAATTATCCGCACTTTTTCGCAGACTCTGATGAATCATGATATAATTTTTCCAATAAACTTTTCACGCAATAATTTCATGTCAGAGAGAAATTTTTTACAACTACATTTACAACTACAAAAACGTTAACTCATTTGTGCATTCATAAATATTCACGGAGAAAAAAATTTTTTTATCGCAACAAAAATTTATCATACACTCATTCACAAAAAAATTTTGTATAATTTAACGTGTTCGAGAGGCTGACTCGCGCGGACAAATAAAAATTTATTCACGCATTCATTTTATCGCAAAAATCTTTGTTTTATGAGATAATGACCAGACGAAACTATCAATAATATGATTGACAAAGACGAAATTTTTTGCGTGATAATTGTAGCCGGGAGTAAAAATCTACATCATTTCGCCCGTCTGCTTTTAACAAACCGGAAAGGAGCTAATTAATTTACATGATACAAAGACTACACAGAAGCGATCTCGGAAATTCTCTCCGCACGCTGATGGAAAATGATCCCGCCTTCCGACCTGTAGCCTACTTCTCAATGGAAGTCGGACTAAAAGAGTCGATTCCTACTTATTCCGGAGGACTTGGCGTCTTAGCGGGCGATATTCTCAAGAGTGCCGCTGATCTCGGAGTCCCTATGGCCGGAGTAACGCTCTTATATCGCAAAGGTTATTTTGTTCAAGAATTTAATCAGGACGATTGGCAGAAAGAAAAGCCCGTTGTCTGGGATCCATCGAAAGAATTGACTCTATTACCTAACAGAATATCTATAACGATTCAAGGTCGTGAAATTCAAGTTGGTGTCTGGGTCTATGAGTGCATCGGCGCGACTGGTTATCCGTTACCGATTTATTTCCTTGATACAGATTTCGAGCCTAACCACCCGGATGACAGAAAACTTTGCTGGTATCTCTACGGCGGCGACAATCGTTATAGACTCTGCCAAGAATTTATTTTAGGTGTCGGAGGCTTGAGAATGCTCCGTGCACTTGGCTATATGAATATTGACACGTTCCACCTTAATGAAGGCCACGCAGGATTCTTAACTCTCGAATTAATGCGCGAACTTGGTTATTATGATCCCGACAGAATTCGCGAACAGGTTGTATTTACGACTCATACTCCCGTACCTGCAGGACATGATTATTTCGAGTTTGGATTAATTGATCAGGTCTTCCCCGATGACGCACTCGCAACTATTAGACGCATGATGCCGAATATGCCCGGTGTATCAATGACTGAATTGGGCTTGCGTTACAGCCGTTACGTAAACGGAGTCGCGAAGAAGCACGCAGAAGTAAGTAATGCAATGTTCAATATGGAAACTGTAGACTGGATAACTAACGGCATTCACCCTACAACATGGATAAGTTCAGGAGTCCGCAAACTTTATAATAAGCACATACCCGGTTGGGAATTAGATCCGGGCAGACTCGTTCAGGCTCTGACGATTCCAAAAGAAGAATTATGGGCAGCACATCAGGCTTCAAAGATGAGATTATTTGCAAGAGTCTTAGAGACAAACGGCGTACAGTTAGACCCGAATAAATTGACTCTGGGCTTTGCAAGACGTGCAGCAACATACAAGCGCGCTGATTTATTATTAACTGATGTAGCGAGACTCAAGAAAATTGCAGGCGGTAAAGTACAATTTATTTTCGCGGGCAAATCTCACCCCCACGATGACGGCGGCAAAAAATTATTGCAGAAAATTCGCAAGGCCGGACGTGAATTCGGCGAAGATATTCCAATTATATTTATTGATAATTACAATATGGAAATTGCGTCGCTTTTGACTCAAGGCGTTGACGTTTGGCTCAATACTCCCATGAGACCCAGAGAAGCAAGCGGCACAAGCGGAATGAAATGCGCAATGAACGGCATTATGAATTTCTCAGTGCTTGACGGTTGGTGGATTGAAGGTTGGATCGAAGACGTTACAGGCTGGTCAATCGGCCCGGAACCTACGGAGACTCAGGCAGACGCGCATTATGATGAAAATCTTGACGCAATAGATCTCTACGAAAAATTAGAGAAAAAAGTTATCCCCACGTACTACAATAATCATGACAAGTGGGTTGATATGATGAGGCATACTATCGCCCTTGACGCAAGTTTCTTCAACACACACAGAGTCGTCAGAGAGTATGCAGCAAAAGCGTATTCTATCGACTTCAGGGGCATGTAATTTTTGCAGTGAAAGGAATGTAATAGTAGTAAATGGCTGTTAAAAACGGTAGTGGAATAAAAGTTTTATTTGTATCGACAGAGCTTGCACCCTTCTCGAAGGTCGGCGGGCTTGGCGATGTGGCGGGTTCTCTGCCTAAAGCATTATGTCAGGCGGGCGTTGATGTAAGAGTTGTTACTCCTGCATGGCCCGGAGTTCTTGAAAGAGTCGCGGCTTCAGGCGTTAAGACAACAACAATGAGAAAAAAAGTTTACGCGGCTTACGATTGGCGCATTCATTCAGCAGAAATAATCAAAGCTGATGTCAACGGCGTAACTACATATTTTCTCAAAGCTGAGGATTATTCGGGCGATATGTACCCGTCGCAATTAAATTTCTGGACTGCTTCACCGTTTGCTGTTTTTTGTATGCAGGCATTAGAGCTGAAGGACGTTATTGACTGGGTGCCCGATATTTATCACTGCCACGACTGGACGAGCGCTTTTCTTCCGTGTGCTTTAGCTTGGCATAGACACTACCGGCAGACCGGCGAGAAAAGCATCATGACTCTTCACAATGTCGCCTATCAGGGAATATTTGAACCCTCGCCATTCTTGGAAGCGTCCGGACTCGAACCTTGGAGCTTTAGTTCGTCAACGATGGAATTTTACGGACAAATTAATTTGCTCAAAGGCGGAATCGTGGCAGCAACAGCAGTAAGCACAGTATCACCGACTTATGCGAATGAGATTCAGACTTATGAGTCAACGCGTGAATTATCCGGGATTCTCTATCAGCAGCGCAGCAAATTACGAGGCATAATTAACGGACTTGATACTAAATTCTGGGATCCTAACGGCGATAAAGCAATCCCCGCAAAATTTTCAGTAAAGGATCTCAAGGGTAAAGCAGCCTGCAAGAGGGAATTATTGAAGCGTGCAGGATTTGACGAGAACACAGACGCTCCTGTTATTGTGTGCGTGAGTAGACTCGTTGAGCAAAAAGGCTTTGACATGGTATTTAATGCAGCACATCAGATCGCAGAGACCGGCGCAAAATTATTGATTCTTGGTTCCGGCCAGGACTGGATCGAAAACGGAATTATGCAGGCAGCAGAAGCTAACCCCGGCAGCATTAAATTATTCAAAGGTTATGACGAGCCTTTATCGCACTTAATGTACGCGGGCGGAGATATTTTCTTGATGCCGTCAGTATTTGAACCTTGCGGATTGTCGCAGATGATTTCAATGCGTTATGGTACTGTACCTGTTGTGCGTGAGGTTGGCGGTCTTCGTGATACAGTTTTTGACGTTGACAGACCCGAAGGCGGGAACGGCTTTACTTTCTTAACCTGCGATGTTGACGGAATGATGTGGGCATTGAGGCGCGCTATCGAACGTTATTACAACAAAGACGCATGGCAGAAAATAATGCTCGAAGGAATGAGCGAAGATTTCACATGGAACAAATCAGCCGGTTTATATAGAGCAATGTACGAGGATTTAATGCAGTAAATAAATTATGTGAAAAAATGCCTCTTGTGAAGAAATTTTTTACAGGGGGCGTTGCTATAAATTATGAAGGAGGTTTAATTTCATGTACACAGGCAAACACGGAAGAGTGTTAGGCATCGTTCTCGCAGGAGGCAAGGGCGAGCGATTAATGCCGCTTACACGTTATCGCGCAAAGCCTGCAGTTTACTTCGCCGCAAAGTATCGTATCATTGATTTTGCACTCTCCAATTTAATTAACAGCGGGATTTATTCCGTTTACGTCTTAACCCAGTTCAAGAGTCAGTCTTTGAGCGAGCATATCGAACGCGGCTGGCAGTTCGGCGGAGCAATGAGGGGTCGTGATTTCTTCGTTACGACGATACCGGCGCAGATGTGGAGCGGTGAACACTGGTTCCAAGGCACAGCAGACGCAGTTTATCAGGCTTTGCACATGATTACGCGTTACAGGGCTGATAGAGTCTGTATCTTTGCCGCAGATCATATTTACAAAATGGACGTTGATCAAATGATCGCGTGGCACATGGCGCAGCACGCAGATGTAACAATCGCAGCTAATGTCGTACCGGTCGAAGAAGCGAATCAATTCGGCTGTATCAAGACAGACAGCAAAGGCCGCATACTTGAGTTCATGGAGAAGCCAAAGAATCCGCCCGAAATTCCCGACAAGCCCGGCTATAGTTATGTATCAATGGGCAATTACGTTTTTGAGCGCAAAGTACTTGAAGACTCACTCACTCAGGACGCAATGAAGGAAGAAACTAGCCACGATTTCGGAAAAGACATTATCCCCGATCTTGTAGCACACGGCATGAAAGTATGTGCTTATGACTTCTCGACGAACGTTTTGCCGCACCCAAGCGCAGAGACAGAATTAATACATCAGTGGAGAACTGATAAACCCTATTGGCGCGACGTAGGGACTCTTTATGCTTATTGGCAGGCTCATATGGAATTAATCGGACACGAGTCAGAAATGACGCTTTATAATCCAATGTGGCCGATTCGCACTGTGTCTTATGGTGATCCGCCTTCATATTGTTATCCTGACAGCGGCCACCCTTGTAATATTAATCGAGTCATGTTATCAGAAGGCAGCAGGATTTTCGGCGCAGATGTGTCTAATTCAGTTCTCGCGAGAAATTGTCTCGTTCAGGCTGGAAGCGTCGTCGAACAAAGTATCATCGGCCATGATGTTGTAATCGGCAAAAATTGCAGAATCAAACGCGCAATAATTGACGGTCATAATATTATCCCGGACGGCACTGTAATAGGCGAGGATCCGGAACTTGACGCGAAAAATTATTACGTCGACCCGAAATCCGGAATTGTCGTCGCAGGCGTGCCCAAAGAATTATATTTAACCGGCGCTGACTCACTTGAAGAGGCTCAGAGCTGGGACACAATGGGCTAACAAAAAATTTTATGAGATTCGCGGGCATCTTCGGGAGAAAAAATTTTTTCCGAGGGTGCTTTATTTATTTGTAAGGAGGTAAAAATTTGTTTAGGTCAATCAAATCAAGAATTAAGGCAAAATTATTGCATATACTCGACGAAGCTCATTATAAATATATCGGGTTCACACCGTTTTATAACAGGTATCATGACATAAATTCAAATTATCCGGAAATATATAATTCATGCGGAGAAAAAATGAAAGTTTTCTTTATATCTGACAGTGATTTTGCGCACGATCCTTATCATATATCTTGGTCTAGGTCCCCGCATTATTTTATATGGGACAGATATAATTACGGCCTCAAGACGCATTTTTATAGCAGGGAGCTTGCATTTAAACCTGTAGGCAGTCCTGATAAAAAATTTGCAGTCTTAATCGAGTCAAAAGCTATAGCACCGAAAATTTACGCTGAATACTTGCGCGAAAAAAGTTATTTCGAGAACAATTTTGACGCTGTATTTACTTATGATTATGACATCCTCAGCAGTATAAATAATGCAAAATTTGCACCGTTTTGCGCCTGTTTCTGGTATGGGAAGATTGATAAAAGCGTTAAACTTTTACGGGATAATTATTTGCACAAGGATAAAAATATTTCGATTCTCTCGTCTGATAAAGAATTTTGCGAGCTGCATAGACTGCGAAAGGTTTTAGCGTTCAAGTGCAGAAATGAAAAACTTGCGGATGCTTACGGGACATTTGCAGATTCTACGGAGGGGGGGGGGGGATACGTTCAGCCGGAACGAACTCTGGAAAAATATAGATATTCGATCATAATCGAAAACGATATAACGCCGTATTTCTTCACGGAAAAAATTACAAATTGTTTTGCTGCCGAGACTATACCAATTTATTTGGGCGCGACGGAAATTCATAAATTTTTCAATCCCGACGGAATAATAACTATTTCAATAAACGATCTCGACAATCTGGAAAAAGTTTTACAGCAATGCACACCAGCTGAATATGAACGCAGACTCCCGGCCGTACTTGACAATTTCGAGCGTGTAAAGCAATATTCTCAAATATGGGACTGGGTATATATAAACTGTCTGAAAGAATATTTTGCTGAGGAGGAATAAATTAATTTGTCGTTATTGTCAGAGATTGAGAAGTTCACGAGAAAATATTTATATTTCACGCCTTATTACAACCGCAAAGACCCGATGAGCTCCGAACCGCCGGAAATTTATAACTCTCACGGTGAAAAATTGCATGTATTTTTTCTGTCTGACGATTCGTCGGCGCATGACCCATATTCAGGACGAGAGCCGCAATATATTTACTGGGACAGATATAATTTTGCGCTGAAGACTCATTTTTACAGCCATGATGAAGCATTTAATCTCGTCGGCAGTCCTGATAAAAGATTCGCGATGTTAATAGAGTCACGTGCAATTAAGCCCGAATTTTACAAGAAATATTTGCGCGAGAAAAAATATTTTGAGAACGAATTTGATTTAATCTTCACATTTGACAGTGAAATACTTGAGAAGATAAATAATGCCCGTCTTGTGCCGTTCGGTGCTAATTACTGGTACGGGGAAGTTGACAAGAGCGTTAAACTTTCACGGGATAATTATTTGCACAAGGATAAAAATATTTCGATTCTCTCGTCTTACAAGAAATCATGTGAACTACATTTACTGCGGAAGGCTTTAGCGTTCAAATGCAGGGATGAAGGGCTTGCAGACGCTTACGGGACATTTGACGGGGGGGCATTAGTTCCGCCTGAAATAACTTTACAGAAATATAGATATTCAATCATAATCGAGAATGACATAACGCCTTATTTCTTCACGGAAAAAATTACAAATTGTTTTGCTGCCGAGACTATACCCGTTTATTTGGGTGCGACAGAGATTCATAAATTCTTCAATCCCGACGGAATAATAAATATTTCAGTCAAGGACGCAGAAAATATCGAAAAAGTTTTACAGCAATGCACACCAGCTGAATATGAACGCAGACTCCCGGCCGTACTTGATAATTTCGAGCGCGTTAAAGAATTTCGTAACATGAATGATTATATGTTCGCGAAGTATCTAAAAAATTTCTATGTAAATTAATAAATCATGAAATACGCCGCAAAAGTAAGCTATATCGGGAAAAATTATTCAGGGTGGCAAATTCAGCCGGATTCTTTAAGCATTCAGGAAATAATCGAGAAGGCTCTAACAAAAATTGCAGGCCATGACGTAAAAATAACCGGTGCAGGACGTACAGACAAAGGCGTTAACGCGTGGGGACAAATTGCATCGTTTAATATCGATAAAATTTTTCTGCCCGATAAATTGAGACTCGCAATAAATTTCTATCTCCCTGAAGATATTAGAATCATGAAAATTTTCACTGTTCCTGACGATTTCAACGCCCGCAGAAGTGCATCATCACGAGAATATAAATATTTTATCTATCATGGCCAAGTCTGTCCGCCGGTGTTAAATAATTTCGCATGGTGGCGCAAAGGAAAAAAATGGAATCTCGATTTAGCCCGCAAAGCATGTGAATTAATTCAAGGCCGGCACGATTTCAGAGCGTTTTGCAGAAAAGGTGAATGCCCCGAAGACTCATACAGGACTATTGACAAATTGAGGCTTCGTCAGCGCGGAAATTTATCTATTATCAGCGTTAAAGCTCAATCATTCTTAACAAACATGGTGCGCATAATTGTAGGCAATATTAACGAAGTCGCATTACAAAAAAGGCCGTTGACTTGGCTTGAAGATTTATTGCAGGGAGGAGAACGAAACGACTCATCAATGACTGTTCCTGCGTGCGGTTTATGGTTCTGGAGAGTTAATTATTAGACAGTGCAAAAAAATAATGAGGGTCTTGCATTCACAGGATCCCTCATAAATTGTGTCAAAGTGATTTCATCTGCTGCCTTTATCGAAGTTTCGCGGTATTGCAGGAGACTGACTACTTTAAGACAGCTTCACAACGTTAGCAGCCTGAGGACCTTTCTCTCCGTTGACGATGTCGAATGAAACTTTTTGTCCCTCGTTGAGAGTCTTGAATCCCTCTCCCTGAATTGCGCTGTAGTGAACAAATACGTCTTTGCCTTCGTCAGCAGTAATAAAGCCGTAGCCTTTGCTCTCGTTAAACCACTTTACGGTACCCTGTGCCATGAAAAAAAAGCCTCCTGATAAATAATAAAAAAAGTATTTCTTGCCCGTTTGGGCGTGATGGTGTTAATTTACAGTTTTTATCGTATTCTGTCAAGCGCAAAATAATTCAGATAAAATTTTTTCTTGCATATAAAATATTTTCAGGCGTATAATTTGCTCATATAATCAATTTTTAATGGGAGCTTGTATTACAGGCTGAGAGGGAATATTTTTCATTCCGACCATAATAACCTGATCCGGATAATGCCGGCGTAGGGAACTTCACGAGTCAGAGTCTAAATGCCAGCCCCAAATCTTTAAGGAGGAAAATATTTTGTCGTTCGGAACTTGTTTAAATAATGTGCGTGAGAAATCACCCCTTATTCATAATATAACGAATTATGTTACTGTAAACGATGTAGCTAATGTATTGCTTGCTTGCGGAGGCAGTCCAATAATGGCCGATGAACCCGATGACGCAGTAGAAATTACAGCCATTTGCAACGGATTAAATATTAATATCGGGACTCTTAATTCACGCACAATTACGAGCATGTTCAAAGCAGGTATTAAAGCATTTGAGCTCGGACACGTTTTATTACTCGATCCCGTCGGAGCAGGTGCAAGCAGCTTGAGAACTCATACAGCTATAAGACTCATGAAGGAAATAAAATTTGATGTCATTCGGGGTAATGCGTCAGAAATTAAGACTCTCGCTTCAGGTTCAGGCACAACTCACGGTGTTGACGCTGACAAGGCCGACTCTGTTAGTGATTCAAATCTTGATTTCATGATTAATTTCGTGAAAAATTTTGCTGACTCGTCAAAATCTATTATCGCATTGACAGGAGCTATTGATTTAGTTGCTGATTCGTCAAAATGTTATGTCATCCGCAACGGGCGCGCAGAAATGGGACGAATCACCGGCACAGGGTGTCAATTATCGGGAATGATGACAGCTTTTATCGCCGCAAATCCTGATAACAAATTAGAAGCCTCAGCCGCCGCCGTTTCTGCAATGGGACTCGCAGGTGAATTAGCATTTAAACAGGGAGTCGGAAATTCTACATATCGCAATAATATTATTGACGCAATTTATAACATGACAGGTGAAGAACTTGACAGAGGCGCAAAATATGAAGTTAGATAGAAAAAATTTAGTTCTTTATGCCGTTACAGATAGATATTGGCTTAATGGCCGTAAATTGTATGACGACGTGAAAGAAGCGATTTTGGGAGGTGCGACTCTGGTTCAACTGCGCGAAAAAAATTTATCTCATGAAGAATTTAAACGTGAAGCAATAGAGATTCAAGCACTCTGCAAAGATTTTCATATACCGTTTATCATAAATGATGATGTAGAGCTGGCGCAGGAAATCAACGCAGACGGGATTCACGTGGGACAAAGCGATATGGAGGCCGGCAACGTACGCGCTTTAATCGGTCATGACAAAATTTTGGGCGTTTCTGTCAGGACACCCGAAGAAGCAATTATCGCCGAGTCAAAAGGTGCTGACTATCTCGGAGCAGGAGCAGTTTTTCACACGGGGTCAAAATCTGACGCGGTCGACATCACTCACGAGGCATTGACGCAAATTTGTTCGTCCGTAAAAATTCCTGTTGTAGCTATCGGAGGCATAACAGCACAAAATTTAATCGAGCTTAAGGACTCAGGAATCGCCGGTGTTGCAGTGATAAGCGCAATTTTTGCACAGGAAAATATCAGAGATGCAGCCAAGAATTTACGCTCATTATCGGAGAAATATTTTGCTTGATTCCCGCATTAAAGCAATAATCTTTGACGCTGACGGGGTATTATTAGACTCTATGCACATTTGGCAGGAGTTAGGCGCAAGATATTTAGAGTCGCTCGACATTCAGCCGGAAAAAAATTTAGCTGAGATTCTTTATCCCATGAGTCTCGAACAAAGCAGCTTATATTTGCGTGATAAATATAATTTGCCGTTTACAGTCAGTGAGATAAAATCAGGTGTCTTGCAGATAATAGAAAATTTTTATCGTTATGAAGTGAATCTCAAGCCGGGAGTCAAAAAATTTCTTGAGTCTCATAATATCCCGAAAGTTATAGCTACATCGGGCGACAGAAATTTATTAACTGCTGCATTAGTTCGTAACGAGATAAATAATTTTTTCGCGAAAATCTTTACTTGCTCGGAGCTCAACACGGACAAGCACAAGCCTAAAATTTTTATGGAGTGTGCAAAATTTTTGAATCTCGAACCGGCAAAAATCGCAGTATTTGAGGATTCTTTATTTGCACTCAAGACGGCCAAGTCAGCAGGTTTTATTATTGCGGGAGTAGAGGACAATTCTAATTTACACAAGCGCATGGAAATAATGAAAATTTCAGATTATTATATTCAGGAGGGCTATATATTTCATGAAGACAGCTTTAACAATCGCAGGCAGTGACTCATCAGGAGGAGCAGGAATCCAAGCTGATATTAAAACTATGACAGTGAACGGCGTTTTTGCAATGAGCGCAATTACTGCATTAACGGCGCAAAATACTTTAGGCGTTACAGGGATTCTCGAATCTTCGCCGGATTTCTTGAATAAGCAGTTAGACGCAATTTTTACGGACATTTTTCCGGACGCAGTGAAAATCGGCATGGTCTCAAGTTCGCAATTAATTCACGTTATCGCCGAGTCTCTGAAGAAATATCAAGCGCGCAATATCGTCGTAGATCCCGTCATGGTAGCAACAAGCGGCGCAAAATTAATTAATGACAATGCAATAAAGACTCTCGCAGATGAATTACTACCACTAGCAGCAATCATAACGCCTAATATTCCGGAAGCTGAAATTTTGTCGGGCATGAAGATTAATAACGAGTCTGACATGATTCAAGCGGCTGAAAAAATTAATGACTCATTCGGTTGTGCAGTGTTACTCAAGGGCGGACACGCAATTAATGACGCAAATGACTTATTATGCACCGGCAAAGGCTTATATAAATGGTATTACGGCAAAAGAATCAACACGACTAACACTCACGGGACGGGCTGCACACTTTCAAGCGCAATAGCAGCAAACCTCGCAAAAAATTTCACCCTCGATGAATCCGTAAGGCTTGCGAAAAATTATATTTCCGGCGCACTAGGGGCAATGTTGAATCTCGGTAAGGGCTGCGGGCCTATGAATCACGCATTTAATATTTCTAACAGGTTTGCTCATAAGTACGGGACTGCTTTTACTGTCAGGAATAACTATAAAAATTTGCTCGAACGTTTAAGAGATTCAGTCTCTGATTTCTGGCCTGAATATAATAATCATCCGTTTGTGAAGGGACTTGAGACCGGCAATTTACCTCCCGAAAAATTCAAGCACTATATCATTCAGGACTATATGTATTTGAACGAGTATTCAAAAGTTTTCGCGCTCGGTGTCGCAAAGGCAAAATCACTTGAGACTATGCAGTTATTCTCAAATGTTATTCAGGCTATAGCAAATGTAGAACTCGATATTCACAAAGGCTACATGGGCAAATTAGGCGTTACTCAGGAAGAAATTGACTCGACTCCGCGAACAATCGAGAATCTTTCTTATACGTCATATATGCTGCGAGTCGCTTATGAAGAGGGCGAACCGGAAATTTTAGCGGCGATTCTTTCCTGTGCGTTAAGTTATGAGGACATCGCAAAAACTATCGTGAAGAATAACCCTGACTCAGTAAATCATGCTTTATATGGGAACTGGATTAAATGTTATTTAGGTGAAGAATATTGCGCGACTAATAAAATTTTAATCAACGCAATCGAGAAGGCCGCCAAAGATTATAACGAACAGCAATTGAATCACTTGGCCGAAATCTTTAGAAATTGTTCGCTCTATGAAATGGGATTCTGGGACATGGGAGACGCTTATAAATGAGTCGCTGCGTAATAGTAGGCGGTGCAGAGATAAAAAATTATGCTCTGATTCGTAAATATTTGCTTCCTGACGACTATTTTATTTATTGCGACTGCGGACTAAAGCACGTTGACTCGCTGGGATTTGCACCTGATTTAATTATCGGTGATTTTGACTCGCACTCCAAGCCCGAAAATTTGAATAATGTCATAGTCCTTCCCGTAATAAAAGATGACACAGACTCAATTTTTGCCGTCAAAGAAGCAATTAAACGGGGCTATGAAAATTTTTTATTAATCGGCGTTACAGGCGGAAGACTCGATCACACTTTAGGGAACATTTACGCGCTCATGATGTTAAAGAACGCAGGCAGGCACGCAATTATTATAGACGATTACTCAGAGAGCGAATTAATTTCATCAGGTGAACGAGTCAGAGTCAAATATGGCTGTAAATTTTTTTCGCTGATAAATATTTCAGGAACAGCAAAGGGAATTGACATCAAGAACGCAAAATATAATCTCGACAACGCCGAAATTTTTCCTGAATATCAATACGGAATAAGCAACGAAGTATTAAGCCCTGACACTGACGCAGAAATTTTTTTACGCGAAGGAAATTTATTGTTGATTCGTGTTCGTCATTAACGGAAAATGAATAAAATTTTTATCCCCCCGGAATTAAACGAGGGGAAATTTTCCGGCAATCTCGCGCGCCTTTATTCTCGCAAGATTAAGAACTTCTATAGCATCATCAAGACTCGCAGGTTCGCTCAAGTCGCAATTATTTAACGTCTCTTCAACCAATGCAGGAATGTCAACAAATCTAATTTTCCCGGACATAAATAAATTTACTGCAACTTCATCAGCACCGACAAGCACAGCCGGAGCAGCTTTTTTCGTGCGCATAACTTCTTTTGCGATTCTCATTGCGGGGAATCTTGACTCGTCGATCTCAAAAAATTTTATCTCGTGCGAAACAAAGTCAGGCCGCTTAAAACTTTCACACGGGAAAAATCTTTCAGGCCAGAAAATAGCGGACGCAGCAGGCAACTTCATATCAGGTTCAGCAGCCAATAATTTAACGCTTCCGTCTTCAAATTCTATTAACCCATGCACAAATGACCCCGGCGATATAAACGCGTCAACCTGATTAGAATCAAGTCCGAACAAGAACATAGCTTCAATTAATTCTATGCCCTTATTCATGAGAGTCGCACTGTCAATCGTAATTTTTGCGCCCATATTCCAAACAGGATGATTTAACGCCATTTCGGGTGTAACATTTTTTAATTGCTCGCTCGTGTAATTTCTGAAGGGGCCTCCTGACGCTGTGAGAAAAATTTTTCTGACAAACTTTTTATTTTCTCCGTGAAGACATTGCCAGATTGCATTATGTTCACTATCGACAGGGCGTAATTGTTCGGGATTCTTTATTAACGGCATGACCCATTTTCCCGCGACTACAATACTTTCTTTGTTTGCGAGAGATACATTTTTCCCGGCCTTGAGTGCACTGCAAAGAGCTTTAATCGCGTCAGTTCCCGACGATGAGAAAACTATATGATTTATTTCGGGATCGTTCGCAATTTCCTCAAGTCCTGCCTGTCCTGACTCTTGATAGACATAAACTTTTGGTACGTTAAATTTTTTCGCGAGAGTCAATAATTTATCAGATCTCGAATTAGCTGCAATAGCTTTCACGCAAATTTTATCGGGCCAAGACTCGCACACTGACATTACAGAACTTCCTACACTGCCGGTAGCTCCGATTATCGCTAAATTAATCATAGAATCACCCTTAATGTTAAATAAGTCAACAGCGCGTTAAATAAAATACTGTCGAAACGGTCTAACATTCCGCCATGACCTGGAATTAATCGCCCTGAGTCTTTCTGTCCTGCTTCACGCTTTATTAATGACTCGGCCAAGTCTCCGATCTGACCTGCAAAACCGCATATGAATCCTATTAAAATCGTAGGATAAGTCGGCAGCCCGAAAAAATAAATTGCTCCTGCGTCTGCTATAAGACTTCCGATTATACCAGCGACAAAGCCTTGAACTGTTTTCCCTTCGCTTACATGAGGACATAATTTGACAGTTCCGAAAGTTTTTCCGCCGATATAAGCTCCTACATCACAGCCCCATGTGCAGATAAAAAGTGTCATCAGCATGTCGCGCCCTACGATATAATCACGAAGCATAATCATACACGTCCATGGAACTGTAATATAAAGCACTCCGGAAATTATCCCGCCCGTATTAGAAATTGCGTAACTTGTTCGAGTTGACTGACGGCGAAAAATTTCAAGCATTAATACAACGCACACGCACAAAGAAAGAATCATAGCTAACACAATCGGCTGCGGATTTTCTCTCATTGAAGCTATCAAGAATATCAAAGAAAAAATATATCCCACACCCGGAGAGAGTCGCACGCCTTCAAGCCT
Source organism: Synergistaceae bacterium (assembly GCA_017443945.1). Lineage (NCBI taxonomy): Bacteria > Thermotogati > Synergistota > Synergistia > Synergistales > Synergistaceae > Synergistaceae bacterium. The sequence continues at coordinate 19,960 of JAFSXS010000021.1, read as the reverse complement.
TCCCAGCAGTCTATAATATTCAGCAAGCGAGACAAGAGCAATAAACGACGCTAAAATTTTCCAAAACATTCCGCCCGTATAAATCGCAAATATAACGAGTCCCGCTATTATAATGCTGCTGAACGTCCGCAAACGCAATTCTTTATCAACTCTTAAGCCCGCCATAACGACGCTCCCTCCCTGCGTAATCGCTTAAAGCCTTCTTTAATTCCGCCTCGTCAAAGTCCGGCCAGTGTATGTCAGTAAAATAATATTCGCTGTATGCGCTCTCCCATAACCAAAAATTGCTGAGTCTTAATTCGCCGCTTGTTCTGACTATTAAATCAGGATCGGGGACATCAGGCAAATAAAAATGTCTGCGCAAATCTTCTTCTGTTACTTGGCCGGTGTGTCCTGATTCGATAAGTGAATTAATTGCATCAAGAATTTCAGCACGTCCGCCGTAATTAATGCATATAATGAAATCTAAAATTTTTTGATCTGCTGTGTAGTCTTCCGCCCATGCCATTTGCTTTAACAAATCTTCGGGGAGCCTGTCTTTACGTCCGCAAAATCTTATTCTCGCGCCTTCTGACTTTATCTCGTCAACTTTTCTGCGTATGTAATAACGAAATAGACTCATTAAGCCGGTAACTTCCATTAATGGCCGATTCCAATTTTCAGTCGAGAACGCGTAAACAGAAAAATATCTTATTCCTTCACGTTTTACGAGTCTGACCATGTCTTCAAGTTTTCGCAGTCCTGCACGGTGCCCCATTAAACGCGGTAGATTTCTTTTTTTTGCCCAGCGTCCGTTTCCGTCAAGTATAATTGCTAAGTGTTTAGGCTTTCGTTCTGTTGTATCTGTCAAAATTTTTCAGCTCCTAATAATAAATTATTTATTTCGTAGATTCGAGTCTTGCTTTAACTGCTAGAAAATCTCTGTAGACTACATTTGCGAGTCTTTGATATTCGTCGGGATTTTGCCGTAATAAATAGCTTGGGTGAAATGTCGGCATGATTTGAACTCCGCGCCACTCTACCCAATTGCCCCTAAGTCCTGTTATGCCTTTTGCTGTGCCTAAAATTGATTGAGTCGCGGGATTTCCCATCGTTACAATAATTGAAGGCTGCAATAATAATAACTGAGCTTCCCGAAAATCGCTGCATGAAATAATTTCTTTAATGCTCGGTGTTCTGTTGCCTTCGGGTCTGCACTTAACGACGTTCATTATATAAATTGAATCTCTGTCAATATTTGCGCGTTCGAGAATTTTATTTAACAATTGGCCGGACTTCCCTACAAATGGAATCCCCTGTTTGTCTTCGTCTTCTCCGGGAGCTTCACCGATTATGACGAACTTAAAATTTTCTCTCGGCCCGCAGCCTATGACAGTTTGAGTCCTTGACTTGCATAAATCGCATTTAGTGCAGGCTCTAATTTGTTCGTATAATGATTCCCACGCTGAATTAAATTCTGTATTCATGATAGTTTGCTCATAAAAAAATTTCGTTGACCCTGATATTTACGCGTTTAACGTCCATACCGGTGAAGTAGCTTAAACTTGATCTCAATCTGCGCTGTAAATATTTTGCGATTGATAGTGCGCTCATGTTCGCGAGTGTTAAATCAAGTTCTATGCTTAATTCGATTTTGTCGTCGTAAATGTCCAAATCAATATCTCTGACTCTCTTGACGTGATTGCGAAACTCTAAAAGTTTTCTGCACATCTCAATAATAGCATTTGACTCGATTGTAACTCGGCCGTTAAAGCTGAATAACGGTTTTACGATTGTGTTGCTGCTTTCTTCCTTGTCTCTGCCGCGAAAGAATCCACGAATCTGACTTACTAGTTTTCCCGCAAAATTCTGCTGTATTTGAGCCTTTGCTACCGGGACGACATGCTGTTTTTTCTCGCGCCGTTCGTATAAAGCTGCTTCTATTTCTTCAGGCGTTGAGATGTCCGAGATATTAATTATCTTTGACGGCTGATTGAGTCCGAGTCTAGCAATAATTTTCTCTATCATGTCAACGGAAGTAGCGAGAATCATTAATTTTTCGGGCGGGTGCTTAGTGAGATATTTCACAACCTCGTCGCGGTGTTCGGGATATTCAAAAATTGCGCGTCTGATTGCACGTAACCTGTTGATTTCAGATTTTGCGCTTCGTCCTGCTAAGATTCTCCCGCGTGAAATTAATAATCCGTCGTCGATTATGTTATCAATGCCGTTTTGTTTTGCAACATGAGTCGCACGATGACTCTTGCCTGTACCAGCCGGGCCGACAAACGCGAAAATTTCAATTTTTTGCAGTGCTTCACATGAGTTCAACTTTTGCTCCTAAATCAGTTAATTTTTTGTCAATAGCTTCATAACCGCGCCAAACGTGAGTCATATCTTCGACTCTTGTTTCACCCTTAGCAGCCAGTCCCGCAATTATCAGCGCAGCCCCTGCCCTTAAGTCCGTAGCTTTTACTGCTGCACCGTGCAAATTTTCGACCCCTCTTATTATTGCGACCTCACGCGAAATCTGTATATTTGCGCCCATTCGATTCAATTCCTGAGCATATAGAAATCTCGCCTGAAAAACGCTTTCTTCAATTGTGCTGACTCCTGCTGCGAGTGATAAAGCTGCTGCCATTTGAGGTTGCGAGTCAGTTGGGAATCCGGGATAAGGCAATGTCTTAATCGTTACGGGGTGAAGACGTTTAGCGGGAAAAATCTCTATAACATTTTTCTTGACTGCAAATTTTGCGCGCGCTTCCTCAAGTTTTGCGAGAATTGCATCAATATGCGACGGGACAACATCTTCAACTTTTATATGTCCATTAGTCATGACTCCTGCAAGAATATAAGTACATGCCTCGATTCTGTCGGGTATAACTTTTTCGCGGCCTGAATGGGCTTTATCGATTCCCTTGATTCTGACAGTGCCGACTCCTTCAAGATCGACAGGAACGCCTACACACCTGAGAGTCGCGGCCAAGTTATCAATTTCGGGTTCACGCGCGATATTTTCAATTATAGTTTCACCCGACGCAAGAGACGCAGCCATCATTAAATTTTCAGTTGCTCCTACTGAGGGGAAATCTAAATAAATTCTTCGTCCGCGCAATCTGCCTTTGACTCGTGCATGAACGACTCCGTCTTTAATATCAATTTCTGCGCCCATTTGCTTGAGTCCCTTAAGGTGTAAATCAATGGGTCTTGCTCCGATCGAACAACCGCCCGGCAAAGGTAAAGAGACTCTCCCGCAATTAGCAAGTAACGGCCCTAACATGAGAGAAGAAGCCCGCATTTTTCGCGCAAGAGATTCGGGGACTTCCCATTTAAGCTCGTCGGGGACTCTAAAAATTGCCTGCGAGTTTTTGCCGTCATGAGTATATTCAATTTCAACGCCGAGAGTCTTTAATATGTCCATCATTGAATGAATATCATATAAATCAGGCACATTATCAAGAGTCAGAGTCCCGCCCTTGAGCAGCAAAGCAACAGCCATGACCGGCAGAGCAGCATTTTTCGCACCCTGAGTCTTTATTGTGCCGTTTAACGGGATTCCGCCGGTAATTTTCATAACGTTTAAATTTTCTATGTTCGTTCAGCCTCCTTTGTGAAGAAATTATTTATTGCCTCATGAATCTTTTGTGAAGCTGTACCATTTCCGAACGGCATTATATTTTTTGCGAGAATCTGACTCATATAATCAGAATCATTTAACAGCTTTAATGACTCTTCGCGGATTGAGTCGCGTTTTGTGCCGACTAATATACAAGTTCCGTGATTAACTGCTTCGGGACGTTCTGACAATGTGCGCATGATTAAAACCGGTTTATTGATTGCGCTTGCTTCTTCTTGGACTCCCCCGCTGTCGGACAAAATAAATTTGCTCTTGTTCATAGCATTAACAAATTCGGGATAATTCAACGGTTCTGTAAAAATTACATTTTCGCCGTAATCCTTTAAGCACTCTCTAATAACTTCGCGCACTATTGGATTCTTATGCAATGGAATCAGGAAAATTACATCAGGTCTCGCACGAATAATATCAATAACTCCTGCGCAAATGCCCTTGAGAGTCTCACCCCATGACTCGCGCCTGTGTGCTGTCATCAAGATTAAAGGCCGGTCATTAATTTTTTGCATGTAGGAAGGCTGACTCACTTGTTTAGCTAAAATTTTATAGAGTGCATCAATTACAGTATTTCCGGTGATAAAAATTTTTTCGCGCGGGACTCCTTCATTTATTAAATTATCCGCGTCGCCCTTAGTGGGTGCAAAGAATAAATTTGCGATTCTGTCAGTCAAGACTCTATTTGCTTCTTCTGGGAACGGGAGACTCAAATTATGGCTTCTGAGTCCTGCTTCGACGTGTCCGACCGGTATATGACGATAAAAGCCAGCCAATGCCGCCGCAAAAGTTGTCGAAGTGTCGCCGTGTACAAGTATCATATTTTGCGAATCAGAGTCAAGAATTTCACCGACACCGTTTAACACGCTTGAAGTAATATAATCAAGAGTCTGACGTGCTCTCATTATGTTCATGTCATAATCTGATTTAATGCCGAAATCGTCTAAAGCCTGTCTCAACATGTCCGTATGCTGTCCGGTTGCAAGTGTCTTGACGCAAAAATTTTCGTCCTGCTTTAACTCCTGAATCACTGGAGCCATTTTTATAGCTTCTGGCCGTGTGCCGATTATGCAAATAATTTTTCTCATTGTCCTATCAGCCTGAAATAAACGCTGAGTCCTCCTGCCAACGTGAGAACCTGCAGCAATAACAATATACTCACTGTTATGACATTTGAACCTGTCAGCGAAATTAAAATATGATGCATATGCTTTTTATCGGGATAAAACGGTGATTTTCCCGAAAGTATGCGCCTAGTGAATGCTATAGTAGTATCAATAACGGGAATCCCTCCGAATAGAATCAGCAATAACAAAATATCCGTAAATTTTGCGTTGATTAAATTCGGCATAGCGTTTTTCAGGAAGTGAGACGCAAATAAATAACCTAATAACGTGCTGCCTCCATCGCCTAAAAAAGTTTGTGCCGCCGGAAAATTCCAGCATAAGACTCCAAGTGCCATAGCTCCCATATAAATCCCCGCGTAAGATTTTCCGAGAATGTACAAAGCTCCCGACGACGCAATAAACATCGAGATACATAAACCGTTCATTCCGTCAATTAAGTTATATGCGCTTGTAACTCCTGCAAGCCACACGAGAGAAATAATTGTGATAGTTAAAGGAAGTCCCAAAGGCAGCACAACAATAGAAGCTGCGATAAAGTGCAGACCGAGCCGCAAAAAAGGACTCAGCGAGCACATGTCATCAAGATAACCGCAGAAAAATATAATTGTCGCTCCTGTTGCAATAAATCTTAGTTCAGGCATTGACTCGGACATTATCACAGATATTAGCAAATAACCCATCCACAAGCCAAGACCGGCACCGCGAGGCATTTTACCTTTGTGAATCTTTCTAGCGTCAGGAATGTCAATAATTCCGTAAATTCCTGCGAGCTTAATCGAAACGGGAGCAGTGAAGCCCCCCCAGAAAAAGCCGATTATCAGGAAAATTAATGCTTCAACGTCAATATCAGGCAATTTATTTAGTCCCAAATAATCTGTCGCCGGCATCACCGAGTCCGGGTACGATATAGCCGTGATCGTTCAAATGCGAGTCTAACGCAGCAATAAAAATAGAGACATCCGGATGATCTTTATTTATGCGTTCGATTCCTTCAGGTGCGCCGATTAAGCAGACAAGTGAAATTTTACGGCCTCCCCTTTTCTTGATGAGTGAGATAGCAGCGCTTGAACTTCCGCCCGTTGCAAGCATAGGATCTAACACAAAAATTTCGCGTTCTTCAATATCAAATGGGAGCTTGCAATAATATTCGACCGGTTCAAGTGTTGCAGGATCCCTATATAAACCTATGTGGCCGACTTTAGCATTTGGTACGAGCTGCAAAACTCCGTCGACCATTCCGAGTCCTGCTCTCAAAACGGGAACGATAGCTAATTTTTTGCCTTCGAGAGTCTTAACAGTAGTTTTTGCTACGGGTGTAGTTACTTCTTTGTCTGTTAATGGAAGATTTCGCGTGATTTCATAGACCATCAAGCCTGTAATCTCGTTGAGGAGTTCTCTAAATTGTTTGACGCTGGTGTTAACGTCTCTGATTATTCCGACTTTGTGTTGTACTAACGGATGATTGAATATAACGACCTTGCCTCCGCCCTGATGCATAACTGTTAAAGTAGCTTTCTCGGCCTTAGCGATTTTATTTATGCGTCTTAAGTGTCTGCCTCCCTCGAAAGGAGTATCGAGCCACGTTTTTATAATTTCCGGTACGTCTTCGGGCTTAGTTACATTGCCTCCCATAGCGAGGACGTTAATATTATTGTGCGCTTTTGCCATTTTTGCGTCTTGAACGGTATGACATGCAACGGCTCTGATTCCCGGAATTTTGTTAGCGGCGATTGATATTCCGAAACCTGTACCGCATAATAAAATACCTGCGTCGGTTTCCTCGTCTAAGATTGTCCCGGCGACTTTAAAAGCTGGGTCGCTGTAGTCGTCGTCTTTATTGTATTCATAGGCTCCCATGTCTAATATTTCGATTTCATGAGAGTTCAAGAAATTCACAACTGCATCTTTCAAGACATAACCTGCGTGGTCGCAGCCAAGTGCAATTTTCATGACGTAAATTACTCCTTTATATGAGAAATTTTTTATATTATAGCAACAGATTAATTGCTTGTGCGCAGAAAAAGTTTATACACGTTTTTATTAGATGTTAATTTGCGAGTCTGAAAATTTTTTTGCACTTATAGCAAATACACTTGAATAACTATAAAAATTGTTTCATGTCAGATATATCCGGGCAGGCAAACGAATTATATAAACGCGATAAAATATTTACATTGTAGCTGGCAAGTTAAGTGCGTTGACTGCAAATACACTTGAATACTTGCAAAAATTTTTTCCGTGAATTAATAGCGTAGGTAAAGAAATAAAATTTTTGTGTGAAGAATTAATATAACTGTGAAAAATTAATTTTTTTGTAGTTGCAAATGTAGTTGTAAAATTCTCGTATTTCGTAAAGCATTGAGTGAAAAATTTTCGCTAACATTATAACAGTTACATTTGAGTACTTGCAAAATATCTCATTAATATAATAAATCAAGAGCATTAACTATAATATAAAATATTTATCGCACATAATATAGCAAATACGACTGAATATCCGCGAACAACATATTAACAGAGTGGCGGGCAGGTCAGAATGAAATTTGCTAGCAGTATAAATCAAGTGCATGGAACTGGCATAAAGTGCGTTGAGTATAACAAGAAGGGAGGCCGAAAATTTGTCAGATAAGGATATGAGCGAAAAAACTTTATTTGATTACAACGACGTATTTGCGGATATTGTAAATTTGTATTTTGCTTTGTCAGGAATAAACCGCAGAGTCAAACCTGAAGAACTGCAAAATATTCGTTCGCGTTCGATTTATAAATTTGGTGATGACCTGCACGAACAAGAGCGCGACATTGTAAAACTTTGGAAGCCTGAAGGAATAGCAATTTGTCTCATAGGGCTTGAGAATCAAACAGATATTGATCCTGATATGCCGCTGAGAATATTTGGTTATGAGGGTGCAGATTATCGCGGGCAGCTCACAGACAAAGAAAATGCGCCGTATTTTGTGTTAACGATAGTACTTTATTACGGGACTGAAAGACGTTGGACAGCACCGAAAAATTTATTCGATAGACTCAATGTTCCGCAAGAGTTTAGGCCGTTCGTGAATGATTGCCGAGTTAATGTCGTTGAGCTTGCGTGGCTGACTGATGAGCAGGCTAAAATGTTGGGTAATGATGCATATGTAGTAATAGATTATTTGCGTCAAGTCCGAACAAAGAAGCACTATGATGTGCCGGAAGAAGCAGAAATTAAACACGTTGATGAATTACTCAAGCTGCTTTATGCCATGACGAAAGAGCATAAATTTGAGAAAGTTCGTCAAACATTACCGGAAGGAGAAAATACTATGAAGTACGTAAAGAGTTTTTTTGAAATTGAGAGGGAAGCAGGACGTGCAGAAGGACTCGCAGAAGGACTTGCAAAAGAAATCGCTAACCTGAAAGAAATCGCACAACGTCTTTTAGCAGAAGGAATGCCGCCGGAAAAAGTTGCAGCCATTACAAATTTATCTGACTTTAGCAAATAAACGGGTGCAAAATTTTTCGTTGGGTGTTAATATATTCGCGCTTACACTCGCTGCTTAGAATATTGCGTTCTGGATTGCGCTTTATTCCCAGCTTTGAAGATTTTATCAGGAGGTAAATTTTTTATGATCCAGAAGGACAAGAAACAAGAAGTAATTGCAGAGTACAAGACTCACGAGAAAGACACAGGTTCACCTGAAGTCCAAGTCGCAATCTTAACCGAAAGAATCCGCGAACTCACGGAACATTTGAAGATTCATAAGAAAGATTTTCACTCAAGACGCGGACTCTTAAAAATGGTCGGAAGCAGAAGAAGATTATTACGCTACTTGATGAACAAAGATTTTAACAGATATCGTTCATTAATTGAGCGTCTCGGACTCAGGCACTAATCACAGGAGGCAATTATCATGAAAGAAAAAATTCATCCTGACTATCAGGAATGCAAAGTTACATGTGCGTGCGGAAATACTTTTACAACACGTTCAACAATGAAGGAAATCAGAGTCGGAGTCTGTTCAGCGTGCCACCCGTTTTATTCCGGCAAGAAGGGCAGAGTCTTAACTGAAGCAGGCCGCCTTGAGAAATTCCAGAAAAAATATCAGGGCATCAACTACGGACAGAAAACGGACGTATAATAATTTGTCATGGAAGGGGGCAAATCGCAAGCCCCTTTTTTTATTATATTGCTATGAATGTAACTTTATTAGCTCACACTCCCGAACCTGATCAAATAGTCGCAGCTGCCGCGAAAATTTGTTATAGCGACATAACAGCCGGTGATTTATTGCAGGCTCAAGAACAGAATTTATCGCGCAAATTAATTGCAGAGTTATTCAAAAGCGGTCATCTTTCAACATTTGAGCACGTAAATTTTACTTTCGGGATTGACGGTTTAAGCCGCGTGGCCTCTCATCAGTTAGTCAGGCACAGAGTCGCAAGTTTCAGCCAGCAGAGTCAACGCTATGTGCAAATGAATTTTTCGCCCGATTCGATTATTATTCCCCCATCGATTCAAGATAACCCGGAAGCATTAAAAATTTTTCAGGAACAGGCCGAGTCAGCTCATAACACTTATAAAAATTTGCTCGAAATGGGAATAACGAAAGAAGACGCGCGTTTTATTCTCCCTCACGGTTATTCTACTAGACTCGTTATGACAATGAATGCCCGTGAACTTCATCATTTTTTCAGCCTCAGACTTTGCCGCCGTGCACAATGGGAGATTCACGAATTAGCGCGTAAAATGTTAATTCTTGTGCGGGAAAAAGCTCCGGTTTTATTCGAGAAAGCCGGCCCATCATGTATATTCGGAAAATGTGAGGAGTCCCGCTCATGCAACAAGCCTTATAGAAATATGGAGGATTTATTACTTGTTTAAGAGATTGAATCATTTATTTATGTTAGCAGTAAATTTATTTATATCACAAGCCGAGTCAGACATTAAGAAAATTCCCGTCGGAGGTCAGGCAGTAATTGAAGGCGTGCTGATGAAGGGCAAAAATTTATGGGGACTCGCTGTAAGAAGGCCAACCGGTGAAATATTCAAAGAAAATTGGCCGCATAGTTCACGGACTCAGAGATACCCTTATAAATTGCCGTTGATTCGCGGAGTCGTTACCATGTGTGAAATGTTAGCTACGGGATTCAAAGCATTATCACGTTCGGCAGAGGTCGCACTTGAGGAAACGCAGGAAAAATTGACGTTCAAAGATATTTTATTGTCGATTCTGATTGCGATTTTTGCTGTAGGAGGTTTATTTATCGCGCTTCCGTTGTGGCTGGCTGGTCATATGGCAAGCACTCCCCTTTATGTGAATATTATAGAAGGCGTTTTGCGTGCTGTAATATTTGTTGCTTACGTTGCAATTATAGGACTCTGGTCTGACATTAAAGAAGTCTTCAAGTATCACGGTGCAGAACATAAGACTATTAACGCATTCGAGAGCGGCCAAGCAATGACTCCCGAAAATATTATGAAATGTTCGCGAATACATCCGAGGTGCGGGACATCGTTTTTGCTGATTGCCGTTATAGTAAGCATTATAGTTTTCTCGCCGGTAAAGACTCTTATTGCCGGAGAAAGTTTTATTTTGCAGGTTTTAGCGCGCATTATATTAATTCCCGTCGTAATTGGGATTTCTTACGAGATTATAAGATTCGCATCAAGTTCCGGGAAATTTGGACTCTGCGTAATAGCACCGTTTTTGACTCTGCAATATTTAACAACGAGAGAGCCTAATATAAATCAGGCTGAAGTCGCGTTAATCTCACTTGATACAGCATTAAACGGAGGTTTATTATCATGAACATCGAGCCTAAATTACAAGCTATCGAGCAGGAATATATAGAAGTCGGCAATAAATTATCAGATCCGGAAATAGCAGCTAACCCGAAAGAATTGCAGATACTCGGCAAAAAACGCGCACAGCTCGAACCGGTCGTAATTAAATATCGTGAATATCAAGACGCTTTAAAGTCTATCAGTGAAGCAAAAGAGTTAATCAAATCAGGAGACTCAGAGCTTGAGACCCTAGCACGTGAAGAACTCGCAAATCTTGAACCTAAAATCGAAAATTTTACGCGCGATTTAACTCTTTTATTACTGCCTCAAGACCCTAACGACGAAAAAAGCGTAGTTGTTGAAATCAGAGCAGGCACAGGAGGCGACGAAGCTACTTTATTTGCTGCTGATTTATTTAGAATGTACGTGAGATTTTGTGAGCGTCAACACTGGAAAATTGAAATTATTGAGAGTTCAACAAATACAGCTGGCATAGGCGGCTACAAAGAAATTATATTCAGAATCGACAGTAAAGGCGCTTACAGCAAAATGAAATATGAGTCCGGCGTTCATAGAGTCCAGCGAGTCCCCGTTACTGAAGCAAGCGGAAGGATTCACACGAGTGCTGCAACTGTTGCTGTTATGCCGGAAGCTGATGATGTGGAAATCGATATTAGGCCGGAAGATTTGAAAATTGATACTTACAGATCTAGCGGTGCAGGAGGCCAGCACGTTAATATGACTGACTCAGCCGTGAGAATAACGCATTTGCCTACAGGTATAGTCGTAACTTGTCAGGACGAACGCTCGCAAATTAAGAATCGTGCGCGGGCAATGTCATATTTGAAGACGAAATTATATGACCTCGAACAGCAGAAGCAAAATTCAGAGTTAGCATCAGAACGCCGGGGCATGATAGGTTCAGGCGACAGAAGCGAAAGAGTCAGAACTTACAATTTTCCTCAAAACCGCATAACAGATCACAGAATAAATTTGACTCTCTACAAACTTGAGGCTTATCTCGACGGCGATTTATACGAGATGATTGACGCAATGTTATTAGCAGAACAGACTCAGAAACTGCAAGATCTTGAAGGTTAATAATTTCGCAAAACGTTTAGAGTCTGCCGGCATAAAAAATTTTCAGCAAGAGTCAATATGGCTGATGTCGGCGGCTCTTAATATTAGTCATTCGCAGATTCTTACGCGTCAAAAATTTTCTGATTCTGAGCTGGCAAAAATTGATGAATTTATTTCACGCCGTGAGTCTAGTGAACCATTGCAATATATAATCGGCGAGTCAACTTTTTACGGGCGTGATTTCAAAGTCGGTAAAGGTGTATTAATTCCGCGTCAGGACACAGAGTCATTAATTGAGGCTGCTAAATATTGTTTTGCCCGCGATGAAAAATTTTCGTTTCTTGATTTCGGCACTGGTTCCGGGTGCATTGCTGTAACACTTTTGCTTGAGTTCCCTAATTCATTTGCTTACATGCTCGACAATAGCAAGGAGGCTTTATTTTATGCGCGTGAAAATATTTTGCGTTATGACTTGGCCGAACGTGCGAAAATTATCAAGACTCTTGACGGACTCGAAATTGATTTATTAATCAGCAATCCGCCATATATAGAATCGCAGGAAATTGCAAGACTTGACTCAACAGTGAAAGATTATGAACCTTTGAACGCTTTAGACGGAGGCCCGGACGGAATGAAATTTTACCGTGAAATTTTTGCGTGTGATTTGAAGCCTCGTTATATAATTTTAGAGTCTGGGAATATTGCACAGGTCAGCGCGTTAAAAAATTTGACTCATGAATATAAATTTATGCGTGAATTTCTTGATTATGGGAATTTTCCGAGAGCTTTATTATTTCAGCGTCAGTAATGTATTTGCTATATAATTTTATGAGCTTTATTTAATGGGGAGTGATTTATTTTGCGTCGGAGAAGTGCAGAGACTCTAATAGAATTCTTGACGGCATTGTTAGTTTTTCTCGTTGTAATGACGAGTATATTTACTTTTATGGCCAATCAAACGGAGAATATAGCGCGATTAATTGACAGAGATTTTTTCGTGTTCAATGCTCAAAAATGGCTTAACGAGCGCAAAACTTCAGGCACATTAACAACAATCGAGGGACGCACTATAACATTCACGCGCGATAATAATAATCTCGTACTCAGGGACAACGAAAACGCAAGCTCTATGACATTTCAAGTCAGCTTTGATATATAAAGGGTGTTGACGAATGAAAAAATTTTTATGCTGCTTAGTGATAATTACGGCTTTATTTTGCAGTCCGGCAGAGTCTAACAATTTTGTTGAAGGCTGGCAGAGTCTTAATATTTCCTGTGATTGTGTAGAGTTCAACGGGCAAAAATTTAATCGTGTCTTAGCAGTCGGTGATATTCACGGGCAATTTTCGCGCTTTATGTCAATGTACAAAAAATTAAATGTCAGTGATAGAGACCTAGTAATTTTTCTAGGCGATTATATACAGGGCAAGAAGACCGGCGAAGAGTTAAAGACTATACAATGGCTCATGGAACAAAGCAGGAGAGAAAATTTTATACTCTTGAGCGGCAACAAAGAACGTGAATTTTTGCGCGATAATAATAAAAATTGGGCACTATTGCGCGAATTAAATAGCGTTAATGATCCCGAACTCACGAAAAAAGTTTATGAATTTTTTGCGGGCTTAAAATTTTATCAGGAACTTACGATTGATGGCCGGGATTTTGTGTTTGCTCATGCTGGAATAAATGACGACGGCACAATTAATCCCAACGACGAATTTTCTCTAATGTTCAACAAAAGATTTTGCAGAAATTATCACGGCAATAAATTTGTAGTGATAGGCCACCGTCCGACTCAGTCAGAATTTGGCAAAAAAATTACTGTCCCCGTTAAAGTCAGCGGCAAGAATATTTTAATGCTCGACACTAACTGCAAGCGCAAAAAAGGTTATTCATCGTGCGTAAATATTTTGACGGGCGAATTTTGGCAGAGCGATAAAGATTTTTAGCGGCTATAAGTGTAAGGAGAATTTATTTATCATGACTATACAAGCAAAATATCAGACTCTAAAAAATTATATTGACTCACTCAAGAGTGCAGCTGTTGCATTTTCCGGCGGAGTTGACTCGACTTTATTATTATACATTGCTCATGAAGTCTTACGCGATAAAGCCGTTGCCGTTACGATTCAATCGCGTTTAATTCCAGGCCGTGAGCTTGACGAATCAAAAAATTTCTGCGAGTCTCATAATATCAAGCAAATAATTATTTCAGTCGATGAGCTTGCTATAAAAAATTTCAGCCAGAATCCCCCGAACAGGTGTTATTTATGCAAGAAAGATTTATTTACGCGAATAAAAACTGTTGCGCACGAAAATAATTTATCGCACGTTATAGAAGGCTCGAATCTTGATGACTTAGGCGACTACAGGCCGGGACTCAAGGCAATAGACGAACTCGGAATAAAGAGTCCTTTGCGTGAAGCTGCTTTCACAAAATCTGATGTCCGGGAACTTTCGCGCGCATTGAATTTGCCGACGTGGGATAAACCTTCATTCGCTTGTCTTGCGTCGAGATTCGTTTATGGTGAGACTATTACTCCGGAAAAATTAATAATGGTCGCAAACGCAGAAAATTTATTACAGGATTTAGGATTTCGTCAAGAGCGGGTCAGGATTCACGGCAATATCGCAAGAATCGAGATAACACCAGAAAATTTTTCACGCATAATAGAAGACTCAATCAGGACAAAAATTTATAGCGGGCTAAAAAATTTAGGATTCTCATATGTTACACTTGATTTGCAGGGATATAGAACCGGAAGTATGAACGAAATTATATAACAGGAGGCAAAAAATTTTATGAGGCTTGATAAATTCTTGAAGCTCGCAAGACTCGTCAAACGCCGTACAGCAGCACAAGAAATGATCGAGTTAGGCGCAGTCAGACTCAACGGGCGCGAGTGCAAATCTTCAAGCGAGGTCAACGAGGGAAATATAATCGAAATCGCATACATAAACCGCGTCTTGAAAGTAAAAGTTTTGTGCGCAGACGAGGCAATTTTAAAGCGTCCTAAAACAATTTCATGGGAACAAATCGCAGAACGTACAGTAAAGCCCGACGAATTACCATTTTAAAATTTTCATTACCCGTTTATAATAGCTCGTAAACTAAAATTTTTATCAGGAGGTTTTATTTAATGGCATTAATAGTTGGAGTTCACGGCCGCGAGATTCTTGACTCAAGAGGCAACCCTACAGTTGAAGTTGATGTACAGCTTGAAGACGGTTCATTTGGAAGAGCAGCAGTACCTTCCGGAGCATCTACCGGCGTTCATGAGGCTTTAGAGCTTCGAGACAAAGAGGCGCGTTATAACGGCAAAGGCACTCAGCACGCAGTCAATAACGTAAATGAGAAAATCGCCCCTGAGTTAGTCGGTTGTTATGACGCTGATGATCAATTCGCAGTCGATAAAGCAATGATTGAGCTTGACGGTTCTGACGGCAAAAAGAATCTCGGCGCAAATGCGATTCTCGGTGTATCAATGGCAACAGCGCGGGCAGCAGCAGACAGCCACGGACTTCCCCTTTACAGATGGCTCGGCGGAGTCGGAGGTGCTTTACTTCCTACACCGATGATGAAT
This sequence comes from Synergistaceae bacterium, assembly GCA_017443945.1. Lineage (NCBI taxonomy): Bacteria > Thermotogati > Synergistota > Synergistia > Synergistales > Synergistaceae > Synergistaceae bacterium. The sequence continues at coordinate 4,798 of JAFSXS010000021.1, read as the reverse complement.
GTTATTAACGGCGGAGCACATGCAGACTCTACAGTCGATTTTCAAGAGTTCATGATCGTACCTCACAGCGGGAAAAATTTTTCTGAGGCTTTAAGAATGGGCGCAGAAGTTTATCACGCTCTCAAAAGCTGCACAAAAGCTCGCGGATACTCAACAGGTGTCGGCGATGAAGGCGGATTTGCTCCTAACCTCAAGGATAACCGTGAAGCACTTGATTTACTAATGGAAGCAGTAAATAAAGCAGGTTACAAACCCGGTGATGATGTCAGCTTTGCACTTGATGTCGCCTCGTCTGAATTTTTCGTAGCGGAGAAAAATAAATACGTCTTCAGCAAGAGCGGCGGAGCAGAATACACTTCCGGCGAACTTGTAAAACTTTATGAAGATCTTGTCGCAAATTATCCGGTTATCTCGATTGAAGACGGTTGCGCAGAGGACGACTGGGAAGGCTGGGCAGCTCTTACAGCAGCACTCGGCAAAAAAATTCAGCTTGTCGGCGATGATTTATTTGTAACGAATCCAAAGATTTTGGCACGCGGAATTTCTGAAGGTATCGCAAATGCAGTACTCGTCAAGTTAAATCAGATCGGAACAGTAAGCGAGACTCTTCAAGTTATACAAATGGCCGCTGATTCAGGTTATGCCGCTGTAGTCTCTCACAGATCAGGCGAGACAGCAGACACCTTCATTGCAGATTTGGCAGTTGCAACACGTGCAGGCCAGATTAAAACAGGAAGTATCGCAAGAACAGACAGAATCGCGAAATATAATCAGCTTCTCAGAATCGAGGAAGAACTCGGCGACGTTGCAAAGTATGCAGGACTCGCAAAATATTCCCCGATGTGGAAGTAATAAATTTTTCAGGAGGTAATTTTTTCAGACATGGCAGAATCAACAACAGCTGTAAACATTTGCGGCGGCAGTGGTGCAAGTGCTCCGGGCGGCGGTGATGCGGGGGCTGCTCCTCAGGGCGGCGGCTTGATGGGGATGCTTTTCCCTCTTGCAATATTTGTACTGATATTTTATTTCTTTATTATTCGTCCGCAAAGAAAACGCGATAAACAGCATAATAACATGATCGCAAGCATTAACAGGGGCGATGAAATTATTACAATCGGCGGTTTCATGGGAACAGTCAGAGAAGTACGCGAAGACTCTTTCCAAATCGAAATCGCAGAAGGTGTCAGAGTCAGAATCCTTAAATCAGCGGTGCAGACAAAACGAGCCTCAACAACAGCTAACAAAACGGAGGCAAGCGCGTAAATGCTCTCTAATAGAACTAGACTTTGGCTCGTAATTCTTGTAATCGCTGCTGCTTCTGTGTTCGTGTGGTACGAGAGAAATAATATCAATCTCGGACTCGATCTCAAGGGCGGAGCTCATATCGTTTTGCAGGCAAAGGACACACCAGAGAATCCCGTCAGAGATGACAGCATTGACAGACTCTTAGCAGTGCTCAGAAATAGAATCGACCAGTACGGAGTCGCAGAGCCCATTATACAGAAAAGCGGTTCAGATAGAATCATTGTAGATTTACCCGGCATTCAAGACCCTGCAGCAGCACTTGAATTAATTGGACGTACGGCGCAGATGGATTTTCGCGAGGTCCTAGAGACAAACGGCACTCCCCCTCCCGCACCCATTCGCAGCAATTATGATAACGACGTACAATTTGCAGACGCTCAAGAACGCTGGCAGAACGCAGTAAATCAATTAGCAAACGCAAGCGCAGATTTTCAGGCAAAGACAGCCAACACTCCCGGATCTATCGTCGCACCAGGTGAGGAAGCCGGATTATTTTATTTGCTTGGGCCGGTGCTTTTATCGGGCAAAGACTTAATCAACGCTGAAATGAATCCCGACAGCTTAGGCCGCATGGGTGTATCGCTTGAATTTAATTCTAACGGCGCAAATTTATTCGAGCAGGCTACAGCAAGATTAATCGGCAAACAATTAGCTATAGTTCTTGACAATGTAGTAATTTCCGCTCCCGTCGTGCAGGACAGAATCGCAGGAGGACGCGCACAAATTACAGGCAGATTCACAAACGAGGAAGCCGGAAGACTCGCAATCATGCTTAAGGCCGGTGCTTTACCTGTTGCAGTCGAAATCGCAGAAAATAGATCTGTCGGGCCGAGCTTAGGTGCTGACTCAGTAAGACAAGGACTCGAAGCAGGTTTATTCGGTGCTGGAATGGTGCTCGTTTTCATGCTGCTTTATTATCAATTCAGAGGACTTGCGGCAGATTTGGCACTTGCTGTAACTGTTTTGCTTATTTTTGCGGGGTTAATCGCGTTTAATGCAACCTTGACTCTTCCGGGTATCGCAGGAATTATTTTAACGCTCGGAATGGCTGTCGACGGCAACGTTTTAATTTATGAGCGCATAAAAGAAGAACAGAACGCCGGCAAAACTCCTTTAGCAGCACTTGACTCAGGATTCAGAAAAGCTCTTGTTACGATCTTAGACTCGAATATCACGACTTTAATTGCAGCACTTGTATTATTTTATTTCGGGTCAGGTTCCGTGCGGGGATTTGGCGTAACTCTCTCTGTAGGACTTGTAGCAAGCGTCTTCGCAAATATCGTTGTAACACGCGCAATTTTGCAATTATTCGTTAAAAGCGGAAAGGAGATAATCAAGAGAAAATGAGCAGCTTAAATCTAAATATTGACTTCATGAAGCACAGAAGACTTGCTCTGACCATCAGCCTTGTATTAGTCCTTGCCAGTATAATTTTGCTTTTGACGAGAGGCCTTAATTTGGGTATAGACTTTACTGGCGGAAATGTTATCCAGACAGAATTTGAGTCACTTCCGGATATTGCACAGGTCAGAACTGTAATATCAAGTGTCGCAGCAAAAGGCGCAATGATTCAACATTTCGGCGAGAAGGGCATAATCATACGCACAAATGAAGACACCGAACAGAGTCGTGAAGCAGTCATCAAGGCATTGCAGACAAATTTTAAAGATGTCAAGATTACAGGTTTTGAGAAGGTCGGTCCTGTTGTCGGCGGTGAATTAAGGCGGCAGGCTGTTATCGGCGTGTCCATTGCGTTAATTGCGATATTGATTTATATTACTCTGAGATTCCAGTTTAGATTTGCAGTCGTGAGCGTTGTCCCTCTTGTGCATGATGTAATTGTTGCGCTGGGATTCTTCAGTATTACGCAAATGGAAATTTCTTCGTCATTTATTGCGGCGATTTTAACAATAGTGGGCTACTCGTTGAACAATACAATTATTATTCTCGACAGAGTCCGCGAGAACTGGGGCAGTTTGTCGCGCGAAGGAATCGAAAGACTCGTGAATAAGTCATTGAATCAAACTTTATCGCGAACAATTAACACGACATTAACGACTTTATTTCCCGTAATAGCTTTATGTGTATGGGGAGGGCCTGTGTTAATGGCGTTCAGTTATGCAATGTTAATAGGCATTATCGCGGGCACATGGAGTTCAATTTTTGTAGCTACGGGCTTATTAGTTGAGTGGAACAAGAAATAAATTTTTATGAGAATTTGCCGGGAGTCTTAGCGATTCCCGGTTTTATTTTGCCAGCGTTGTAGATCCTTGATTAATTGAGCGGTTCTTATCTTTGCGCCCTCGTTATCAAGGTGCAAGTCTCCATTATAGAAATATTTATACGGTATAAAATAGTCCCTGAAATCTGAAATTATTTCGCAGTCAAGTTTTGAAGCTAACTCATGTTGAAATTTGTCGTACACGTCTGCGGGCTGAGTAAATTCACCGTATGCAATCGGATAACCTGCAATTAAAAGAGTCGCGCCTTTATTCTTTATATATTTGTTGTATTCATTTATTCTATTAATGCAAGTATCATTTATTCGCGGAAATTTAACATTTCCCGGCTTGAACATTTTTTCAACAGTGAGTCTATATTCTTCAGGCTTGATAGCCATGTCGCCAAATTCATTAAATCCCCTGCTTGTGTAGACGCTCGGAGGAACTCTGTTGCCTGTTTCCGTTATCCAGAAAATAAAGCTCCTCCACCAGTAAGCCGGATAACCTCTGAACATATCGAAATAATCTTTTATGCGCAAAATTTTATAGAGTTCCCAGTTATATTCGAGTGCGTCCCATAATATATAAGTGCTTTCGATTCTGTCATTGTCCGCATAATCATGGTGAGAGAGAATTATAATATCTCCGCTGTTAATATTTAATTTCGCTATGTCCTCATTAAATGCATTACCTGCTCCAGCTTGAAAGCCTAGATTTACGACCGGCATATTAAAAGCTGCTTCTATCATCGGGGAATTTGTGCCAAATGCTACACTCGAACTCCCTGCAAGAATTATTTTAGGCTCATTTATTGACTCAAGGCGAGCGACTTTCTTGACTAATCCGGTTTCGTATAATTCTATGTGCTGATTACCGACGACAAAAGCTCCGAAGCTGAAATATAATGCAAATACTAGAATCACTGTAAATGGCAGCAAGATTAATTTACGCAAAAATTTTTTCATGTCATTATTCATTGAGTTCACCCCGTAATTTAAAACTGGAAGTAAATAAATTCTGCCGGATTCCTTGCACCGCTGAATATAGATATAATTGCAAGAAATGTAAGAACGGCATATAACGCCCATCTCTTGAAGGTGCCGAGCTTTGATGTCCACGAAATTATGTCGGTCTCAAGCGAAATATAATCCCAGACTGCTAATGTAATAATGAAGATTGCCGCAAATTTTGTCTCGCCTTGTATAGATTTCAAGTCCCGAATCCCATTATACAAATATGATTTAATGCTCGTTATTCCGTCAAATAAATGT
>JAFSXS010000020.1 GCA_017443945.1 Synergistaceae bacterium | reverse complement strand
CGACAATTCATCGCGGTAATACGGCCTTAATTTTTCAGCACGCGAAATTATACGAGACATTTTGTACTTGTTCATCAAAGTTTTTGGCAGCTTTATCGTTCTGTAACACGATCTCATTAACGGAAATAAACAATCAGGACAATTTGCCTTAACAATATTATATATAAATCCCATTAATAACAGACCTCCATATTTGAATGTGAAAATTTATTTATCAGCAATAAGGCAGCAATATATTCACAGCAAAAAATTACTCCTCCGCAAACTACACGAAGAAGCAAAAAAATTTTTCCTGCTAGAAATTTATTTAATCTTGTGCGTAAATTATTCTTGTGATATGCTAAAAGGATAGACTCTTGGCCGTGATGCCGTGAAGCCGTGAAGCCGTGAAGCCGTGAAGCCGTGAAGCCGTGAAGCCGTGAAGCCGATTATGTCAGAAAATTTAATCACTGTCAATGCTCCTATTACTGAATTTTGTAAATTATAGCACATAAATTAAATACTTCTCCATAACTGCGCTAAGAAATCCATAAAACTTTTCACAGTGAAGAATCTCATAAAGAACGCAACCAACGATATTATAACCGTAATCAAGACAAAATTTATTTCTCCGCGACTCATTTGGCCGATCTTCTTCGACATATGAAATACATGAATCCCGACCGAACGTTTCCAAGGCAGCAAAAACGGCACTGTCCCGCACCAAGCGTCTTCTAAAACATGCAGCAAACATCCCATAAACCAAAATCCCGCGCACGACCATACATCAAAATGCGCCTGCCTCCCGTCAACTAATGCAGAGAGCCTCGGCACAATCCACCCCGCACGCAGAAAACACGTGTAACTAAGCAAGAGCCATATCACAAACCAATGTGTATAACGTCTGTGATAACGATTCCTCCTGCGCCCAAAAATAATATATTCTGACGAGTCCGGAAATGTACTCCCAAATAAACTTATAACTGCCGCTAATGGCGAACCCGTCGCACCCAGCACAAATGAAAATGTAGAAATTCTATGTCCCTTGCCAGTCATTTTTTTACGCACGCTTTCACGAGAATTAATATAATTGTGTTCGTCAATATTACACCGGCACCCGCAGGAAGATTCATTACAAACGAGAGAATTAATCCCGCTATAAATGCCGTAAATGAAATTATTGCAGAAATTATAACTAAACTTTTGAAGCCTGACGCTAAACTCTTTGCACTCACTGCCGGCAAAATTATTACTCCCGAAATTAAAAGCGTTCCCATTATACGCATACCGGTAACAACTATTAACGCCGTCAAAATCGAGATTAAAGCCTGATAGAACGTGATATTTATTCCAAGTGAGCGCGCGTAATCTTCATTATATGTAATCAGGAATAAGCGGTTATAAAATATTATGAACGAAAAAATTACTATCACAGCAAGAATTACAGCGAAAATTAAATCACTCTCACTCAAAGCTAACACGCTCCCAAATAAATATGATGACATGTTAGACGCTGACCCGGACAACGACGAAATTATTACCCCCATCGCAAGAGCAGCAGACGAGGCTACAGCAATCGCAATATCTCCGGCAGTCTTAAATTTTTCGCTCACAAACATAATAACGAACGCAGCAATTATCACAGACGGTGCAGTTATGTAAATCGCAGAAATTTCCAGTGCAGCAGCAATCGACAATGACGCAAAACCAATTTCCGACAATCCGTGCCCAATGAGTGAATAATGCTTCAAAACTAGAATAACTCCCAGAACAGACGCACAGACAGAAATTAACGAGCCCGCAATTAATGCACGCTGTACAAATGAGTAATGCAATAAATTAATTATTTCGCTCATTTATATAATTCTCCCGTGTGAAAGTTTTATGACTCTTGCGTTAGTAATACCGGCCAAATCTGAGTCATCATGAGTTACCATTAAAATTGTACAGCCTTCAGAAATTTTTTTGCGCAGGAGTGAAAATAAAATCTCGTGTGAGTCAGCATCCAAGCCCGCGCAAGGTTCATCAAGCAGCAAAATATCAGGTTCACCGCACAAAGCACGCGCAAGAAATACCCGCCTCAACTGCCCGCCCGAAAGAGTCTTTATTTCACGTTCGGCCAAGTCAGAAATAAATAATTCCTGCATAGAAATTTTTGCAAGCTCCCTATCTCTGCGCGAATAAAAAATTTTTCCCGGTCTTTGTGTGCCGGTTATGACTATTTCTTTCACGCACGCGGGGAAATCTCTATCAGCTTCTTCTATTTGCGGGACGTATGAAATTTTGCCGAGAGTCTCAATTTTTCCGGAATCTAATTTTATCAATCCTGCAATAGCGCGAGTCAGTGTACTTTTTCCCGAACCGTTTGCGCCCGTGATAAATATAAATTCGCCTGAGTCAGCCTTCAACGAGATATTATTTATCGCTGTATTGTCGCCGTATTTGATTATTACGTTGTCGAGCTTGATTCTTTCAGTCATTTAATGCGAGCCGGAGTGATTCAAGATTTTGTCTCATTATCGCTATGAACGAGTCATTTTCTGATGAAGCATGAGCCGTGCTGAATGTCAAAATTTGCGTGCCGGTCTCGTTTGCTATTGAGCGCGTTATTTGTGAGCCTCCGAAATCGTCAGCAAGAATATATTTTGTCCCGTTCTCACGAATGAAATCAATTATTTCTGTAATGCGCTTGATTCCTGGTTCGTTCTCGCCGTCGTAAGCTGAGATATATTTAAATCCGTAACGGGCGATAAAATAATTTGCTGCAAATTCTCCCGCAAAAACGAGCGTTTTATTTCGTGGAAGGCTCATAAAATCTCCGTCAAGTTCTGCAAGTTCGTGCAAAAATTTTTGTGCGTTGTCCATATAAGACTCTGAATTTTGCGAGTCAGCCATTATCAAACCGGTTAAAATATTTGCGGCCATGTGAGAAGCCATTTGCATGTCCATCCAAATATGAGGGTCATTATTGACGAGTTCTATATTTTCAGAAGCGTTTATTATGCGTGTATTCTCTAGTGAGTGAGAAATTTTTTCTGCCCAGTGTTCAAGCTCCGGCCCTGTATAAATGAAAACGTCGGAGTCATTAAGAGTTACAATGTCCATAGGGGAAGGCTCAAATTCGTGAGGTTCCATTCCGGGACGCAATAATAATTTTATTTCTGCATCATTTCCGGCGATATTTCTTGCAAAGTCAAACACTGGGAAAGAGCTGCAAGTGATTACAATTTTTGCATAAGCTGTCGATGTGATTAGCAGCAAAAAACTTGTGATTAATAATAAACGCTTGAATCTCATATAATAAATACTCCTGAATAAATAATTTTACGCTATTATATCAGAGAAATATTTATAAGCTGTTCCCGTTGACAAAAAGTTTGATATAATGTGTGCATACTAAAATTTTTCACTTCACAAAATTATATTGCATACGAGAAATATTTTACTAATACTTTTACCAATACAAAAATATTAATTTTCTGCTTTAATGGCAAAGACTCACAGAGAAAAAATAATTTATTGACACAAAATTTTTAATCAATGCGATTAATTATGTAAAACACTTTCGGAAAATAAATTTTTATGCATGACATTGTAAAATATATAATCCACATATCAAAGAAAATGTAATTATAAAATTTTGCTGTTTACTCGCTCTATGACAAATCTTAAGCGGGAGACTTCTGATTATCAGTGAGCGGAATTTTTCGGGTTTGTCCAAAATTTTGTGTAATTAGAAATTTGAAGCCTTATAATCTGGCATTGGCTCATAATTGTAACGCCGTTGATTTTATTGATTCAGCTTCGTTATAATATAGCAAATAAACTTGAATCTCTATAAAAATTTTTGTCTGTTCGCGCTGCTGGTGAGTAAATGATTAGTAGTGCACATAGCTGAAATTAATAAATTAAATGCGTTAACTCAATAAATTATCAAGTTCGGAGGATTAAAATTTTTCATGACGCGCAAAAAAGTTATCATAATCGGAGCAGGCCCGGCAGGTCTTACAGCAGGCTATGAAATTTTACGCAAGGCCGGAGACTCTTACGATGTAACAATACTTGAAGAAAGCTCTTACATGGGCGGCATCTCAAAAACTGTCAATCACAACGGGAATTTAATGGACACTGGCCCGCATAGATTTTTCTCGAAGGTTCCGGAGGTTAATTCATGGTGGGAACACGTAATGCCAAATCAAGGCGCACTCCCATTTGATTATAAAACTTTAGGCCAGACATCAAGACTCACCCCCGGCGGCCCTGACCCTGAAAAAGTCGATAGAGTCATGTTAAGGCGCAACAGACTCACGCGAATATTCTTCAAGCGCAAATTTTTTGATTACCCTATATCGCTAAAGTTCAGCACAATAAAAAATATGGGATTCTTCACGACAATAGCAGCCGGTTTAAGTTATATGAAGAGTGCAATTTTCAAGCGCAGGGAAAAATCACTTGAAGACTTCTATATAAACCGTTTCGGCAAAAAATTATATTCGATGTTCTTCGAGTACTACACCGAAAATTTATGGGGCCGTCATCCGTCAAATATTTCACCTGACTGGGGCGCACAACGAGTCAAAGGTCTGTCAATAATTGCAATTTTACGCGACATTTTCGGGAAAATCTTTCACAGCAAAAATCGCAAAGTAGAGACATCATTAATTGAAGAGTTCTCATATCCAAAGCTCGGAGCCGGTCAAATCTGGGAAATCACAGCAGACGAAATTATGAAAATGGGCGGAAAAATTATTACAGGTGCGCGCGCAAAAGGTTTCAATAAATCCGGAAATCTAATCGAGTCAGTTATTTACGAGAAAGATAATCAAGAACTCACAGAGTCATGCGATATAGTAATTTCTTCAATGCCGATAAAAGATTTAGTTGCGGGCTTAAATGATGTCCCGGAACGAATTAATTTCATCGCGTCAGGACTCCCCTACAGAGATTATAAGATTGCCGGAATGCTTGTAAAAAATTTCGAGCTTCACAACGACACAAACGCAAAAACTTTCGGAAATATTATCCCTGACGAATGGATTTATATTCAAGATAGAGAGGTCAAAGTCGGACGAATCGTAATATTTAACAACTGGTCGCCGTACATGGTCAAAGATTTAAATAATACTGTGTGGCTTGGGCTTGAATATTTCTGCTCAGAAGGTGACTCTTACTGGACAATGAATGACGAAGATTTTACGAGACTCGCTGCTGACGAAATTATCAAAATCGGCATGATTAAATCTCGTTCTGACGTAATCGACTCGCACGTTGAACGCATAAAGAAGGCCTATCCCGCATATTTTGACACGTATGAGCATATTGACGAGCTGAGAAAATATTTAGACTCGATTCAAAATCTTTACTGTATCGGGCGCAACGGCCAGCACAGATATAATAATATAGATCACTCAATGTGTACGGCGTTCGAGGCGGTGAGAAATATTTTATCCGGCAATAATGACAAGTCCAACATTTGGAACGTCAACACAGAGAAAGAATATCACGAGAGCAAATAAAAAATTTTTCCCCTCCTGACTCACTCAATCGGGAGGGTTTATTTATCACAAGAAGAAATAACGAATTACAAGCAGCAGGCCAATTAACGCAACACCCAGAATCCCGAAGAAAAATATATCTTCAAGCATATGAGTCGCCCGTTCCTGACTGACATTTTGCCGGGGATCTTCTTTTGTCTTCATGCGAATATCTTTAGTTATGTTGATGAATCCGCGAATCTCGTCATTGATACGCACATAAATTAAAGATTTGCCCTCTGTGCGCTTGACTTCCTCGACCGGAAATAAAGGTTTCATGTCGTTTTCTTCAAGAAATTTGCGAACGAGTCCGCTTGCTCCGTCGCCTTCAATTACTACTTCTATAATATCTCCCGGCACTATTTCAGATGAAGGCTTGCCCTTGACCGGATCTACTACTGCCGAACATTTTATTAGCGTTCCTTCAAATTCGCCGTCTTTCTTAGTAGATTTATTTGCTTCGTCGTAGGCTTCCTGAGCTTTATTTTCTTCTTCCCGTTTCTGTCTTGCTATTTCGTCAGGACTCGGCCCTAAAGGCTTTAACACTTTTGCGCGTTCGAGATCTGCTCTTGTTATGGGTTCTGCATCAATTGAGGCACTGAATACACATTGTGAGGCGGTCTCGAAGCTCCTTCGCAAAATACTTTCAACTTGACGCAATTTAACTTTTGTATAATTCTCGAATAATTTGCGTTTTTCTGCTGCTGGTAGTAACTCTTTGAGCTGTTCCTGTAATTTTGCGCCCCAGTCCTTGTCGAGCGGCCCTAACTGCGTGAATTTCTTGACAAAGCTGCGCCAATCTTTTGCGGGTTCGATTAAAACATTGCTTGCGTAGGGTCTTGCGAGCCAGAAGACTTGAAAAACTGTTTTCCCTGTCTGACCGTCAAAAATAGTGCAGAAAGCTCCGCCCATATCCCCGCGGCTGGGTGCAAACGTGAATTTTAGCGCGAGATAGCCCGGAACATTTTTCGCGGCTTGTTCGGACTGTGAGTTATCGGCAAAAGGCGTTGCGGTCTCTTCTGCGAGTCCCTGAAAATCTGTGAGTAAATTATTATCTGCAGGCATGATATTTTAGCGGGCTGAATAACTTTTTGCGCTCCAGGATTTGCCGCGCTGTATTTCTCCTGAAACAAGCTCAAGATAACGGCTCATACATTCTGGGCAGCGTCTGCTGGTTGATGATGAGTCAAGTTCAAATTCTTTCTTGCATTCGAGGCACTTAAATTTTGCCATAATATTTATGCGTCCTCCGTTAAACAAATTTTTTCATAAGCTGATTAAGATTTTAGCAGATTCGTAATAATATATTCACGTGATATTTACATAATTTTATTAGCTGCTTGAATGGGCGTGAAAGAAATTTTTGCTGACACGATAACTGCCAAGTCTGACTCACACAAAAAATTTTTGCGAGATTTACTGTATAATTTTTGCGGACTTCATTATAATATATTCATCAAATCACAAGATTATCTACAATATTCAAATTATGGAATCCCGCGCATTAAATTGCGTTGGAAATAAAAATTTTTATCAGGAGGCTTTTATCGTGAAAAAAGTTGTAATTTTAGCAGCACTTTGTCTCGCAGTTTTTGCAGTATCAGCATATGCAGCCACAGACGCACTTGTCGGAGCTTGTATCTACAAATTTGATGATACTTTCATGACCGGCGTAAGAAATGCAATGCGCGCAGAAATGGATCGTCAGGGCGGAGAGCTCGAAATCGTTGACTCACAGAACAGGCAGCCCACACAAAATGACCAGGTCGACGCGTATATTTCCAAAGGCGCAAATGCTTTAATCGTCAATCCCGTTGACAGAACAGCAGCTCAGCCCCTCATGGAGAAAGCAAAAGCAGAAGGACTACCGATCGTATTCGTAAACCGCGAACCTTACGAAGAAGTTATGAAGGCTTATGATAAAATTTGGTACGTCGGCGCAAAAGCAGAAGAGTCCGGCACTCAGTCAGGTCAAATCATCGTAGACTACTTCAAAGCACATCCCGAAGCAGACAAGAACAAAGACGGCAAAATCCAGTACATTATGATTCGCGGCGAACAGGGACATCAGGACGCTACACTCCGCACAGAATATTCGCTCAAAGCAATTAAAGACGGCGGATTTGCAGTTGTAGAGCTCGGCAATGACACAGCAAACTGGGATAAAGTTCAGGCAACAGACAAAATGAAGGGCTTTATTTCAGCAGTCGGCGTTGAAAATATCGAGGCAGTTCTCGCAAATAATGATGATATGGCACTCGGCGCAATTGAAGCTCTCAAAGCTGAAGGCTACAACACGGGCGACCCCGCAAAATATGTTCCTGTAGTAGGCGTTGACGCAACAGCACCCGCACTCGAAGCAATGAGCAAAGGCGAGCTTCTCGGCACAGTTCTTAATGACGCAGATAATCAGGGCTTCGCAGCAGTAAGAGTCGCAGTTGTCGCAGCAGATGACAAACCCGTAACTGAAGAGTCAATCGGCTACAAGATCACCGACGGAAAATATATTTGGATTCCTTATCGTCCTGTAACTGTTGACAATTACAAAGAGTTCATGAAATAAAATGTGAAATTTTCAGCCCCCGTTGAATTAGCGCGGGGGTTATTTTCTTTATTAGTGAAAGAGGTGATTTTCCTTGCGTAAAAGTTTTGTATTAGCATTTATCTTGATTCTTGCAGTAGTCTCATGTTCTCACGCACAAGAAATAAAAATAGGCGCGTGCATTTACAGATTTAATGATGCCTTCATGCTTAGATTCCGTAACGCAATGGCCGAACAATCACAGAAAGAAGGCGCAATAATTAATTTCTCCGACGGCCAAGACGACCAGAACACGCAAAATGCCCAGATTGATGAATTTATTGCAAACGGCGTAAATGTCTTGATAGTTAATCCCGTCGATAGAATGACATCACAAACAATCGTCGATAAAGCTAAAGCCGCAAATATTCCGGTAGTGTTTATTAATCGCGAGCCTGAATTATCCGTGTTAAATTCCTACGATAAAGCATATTATATCGGCGCAAAAGCAGAAGAGTCCGGCACTCAGTCAGGACAGTTAATCGCAGAATACTTTAAATCACACCCCGACGCAGACAAGAACAAAGACGGGAAATTACAATTTATTTTATTGCGCGGTCAGAACGGCCATCAAGATATGATCTTGCGTTCAAAATATTCAATCGAGGCAATAAAAGCAGCTGGAATCGAACCTGTAGAACTCGCTAACGCCATAGCAAACTGGGACAAATTACAGGCCATGACCATAGCAAACGCTTTCATAATGTCAATCGGCGCAGAAAATATCGAGGCAATTATCGCAAACAATGACGAAATGGCATTAGGCGCAGTCGAAGCCCTCAAAGCAAATAATTACAACAAAGGCGACCCGGCGTTATATATTCCTGTAGTAGGAGTTGACGCGAACGCCTCAGCACTTGAAGCAATGAACAAAGGCGAACTGCTCGGAACTGTCTTAAACGATGCCGATAATCAGGGATTCGCAGCTGCTAAATTAGCTGTTGCCCTTGCGTCAAATAAAGATTTAAGCTCGATAGGCTACCCAATTACTGATAATAAATATATTTGGATCCCATATCAGAAAGTTACTAGAGGTGATGACAAGTGAGTGAGTTTTTGCTCGAAATGAAGAATATCACGAAAGTTTTTCCCGGCGTTAAAGCTCTCGACAACGTTCAATTAAACGTAAGGGCGGGGACTGTTCACGCTCTCATGGGTGAAAACGGCGCAGGAAAATCAACCCTGATGAAATGTCTATTCGGAATTTACGAACCTAACGGCGGAGAAATTTATTTAGACGGTCAGAAAGCGGACATTCATTCAGCACGTCAGGCAATGGACAAAGGAATCGCAATGGTACATCAGGAATTACACCCGATTAGATTCAGGTCAGTAATGGAAAATGTTTATCTCGGCAGATTCCCCGGTCATATGGGCGTAGTTGATCATAAAGCAATGTACGACAAGACTAAGGCACTATTTGAAGATTTAGAGCTTGACGTTGACCCCTTAGCACTTGCAGGAGATCAAAGCGCAGCAATACTTCAAATGATGGAAATAGCCAGGGCCGTCGACATGAAAGCAAAAATTATAATCCTTGACGAGCCTACAAGCTCATTATCTGACAGAGAAGTTGATCACCTCTTCAAGATTATTAATCGCTTAAGGGCGCAGGGAGTCGCGTTTATTTATATCTCGCACAAAATGAAGGAAATATTAGAGATTTCTGACGAGGTTACTATTATGCGCGATGGTCAGTATGTCGGAACTTGGCCGGTTGTGAATAAGGAAACTGGCGAGAAATTAACGAACGATTTTATCATTAAGCAGATGGTCGGACGCGAAATGACGAATCAATTCCCGCCTCGTGAAGGCAAGCCAAGTGATGAAGTTGTGCTTAAAGTTGAACACGTCTGCTCGCCCCTGAAAAAGTCATTCCAAGATGTCAGCTTTGAGTTGCACAAACAGGAAATTTTAGGGATTGGCGGTCTTGTAGGTGCTCAGAGAACAGAATTTGTTGAGGCTTTATTTGGACTCAGGAGCATTGCATCGGGTGAAATTTTCCTAAACGGTGCAAAATATACGTCAAAGAATCCCGGTTTTGCAAAGTCGCGCGGTCTTGCATTACTCACAGAAGAAAGGCGCGCAACCGGTATATTTGGAATCCTGCCCATACTTGAGAATACTGTTATAGCGAATCAGAGAAAATACGCGAATTTAGGCATTCTTAACGATCACAAACGCAGAGTCGAAGCTGATAGAGAGTGCAAAAAATTGAATGTCAAGACTCCTTCACTTGAGACTCTCATACAAAATTTAAGCGGAGGAAATCAGCAGAAAGTTTTAATTGCACGCTGGCTGTTGACAAATTCTGATATATTGATTCTCGATGAACCTACACGCGGAATCGATGTCGGTGCAAAATATGAAATTTATAATATTATGCTCGAACAAATTGCGCAGGGACGTTCTATTATAATGATCTCGTCTGAAATGCCGGAATTAATGGGAATGTCTGACAGAATTATGGTAATGTGCGAGGGAAGAGTTACAGGTTTCCTCAACAAGGGCGAATACAGCCAAGAAAAAATTATGGCACTCGCTACACAGTTTGCAGGCCGTAAAGAAAATACAGCTGCATAAATCTTTATAGAAGGAGAAATTTTTATCATGGCAGAAAATCGTTCAAAGCGTCTAATCACTACAGCCGGGATTGTTTTTCTTGCGCTGGGAGTAATACTTTATTTCGCAAAAGCACCGCTCGGACTTAACCGCAAAATTTATGACCTGCCTATATTCTTGATTATAATCGGAGTCTGTTTTGCGTTGAAGGGCTTTCTCTCAAGAAATCAGGAAGTCAACGAGCTTAATAAACAAACTTTCGGGGAATTTCTGACAAACAATGCGATTTTACTTGCAATGTTAGTGCTTGTTATAGTAATTTGCATATTACAGCCGAGATTTATGCAGATAAGAGTCGCACTTGATATTTTGACTCAGTCGTCTACAAAATTAATTATGGCACTGGGAATCTGTTTCACGCTTTTAATAGCAGGTACGGACTTAAGCGCGGGGCGTATGGTTGGTCTTGCTGCTGTAATTTCGGCTTCAATGCTTCAGACTGCTACATATGCAAATAGATTTTTCCCGGACTTACCGCAGGTTCAATTATGGATGCCGATATTAATTGCAATAGTCGCGTGTATGATATTCGGTGCGTTAAATGGATTCTTAGTTGCGAAATATGACATGCACCCGTTTATAGCTACGTTGGCCGTGCAAGTTATTATTTACGGTACCTGCTCGCTTTATTTCGACATGCCTCCGAACAACTCGCAGCCCATCGGAGGGATCAGACCTGATTTCGCGCAGATAGGTCAAATGCGTTTATTCTCAATGGGACGAGATTTCCCGGGAATTTCGATATTAATTCCTATCGCAGTAGTAATTTGCTTAATTATATGGTTTGTCCTGAATAAGACAGTTTTCGGCAAAAATGTTTATGCGATCGGCGGAAATCGTGAAGCGGCAGTTGTTGCAGGTATTAACGTTTTCCGTAATATAATGGGAATATTTATTTTAGCGTCGTGCTTGTACGGAATCGCAGGAGTCCTAGAGGCAGCAAGAACGGCAGGAGCTACGAACAATTACGGCAACGGTTATGAACTTGATGCAATAGCAGCGTGCGTTGTCGGCGGTGTTTCACTTAATGGAGGCATAGGCAGAGTCGGCGGGATAATAATGGGCGTGTTGATATTCACGATAATTCAATACGGTTTGCAGTTCATAAATGTTTCGCCGATGTGGCAGCAGGTTATCAAGGGTGTAATTATTGCTGTTGCAGTTGCTATTGACTTGACGAAATACCGCAGGAAATAAATTTTTTGCGTGAGATTATATTTTTTCCTCTGTCTGATATTAGGGCGGAGGAAATTTTTTTGCGTGATATAGTGAAACATGCATTTATAATTATGGGTGGGGAAAAAGAGCGCGAGAAAAAAAACGGGTCGCACACATACAACAAATTTTTTGTAAATATTCAATAAAATATTTTGCCATAGTTTTCCGAAAATGTTTTATAAAGGCAAAACCTTTTTTGGCGTACACTTTTGAAATAATTTACTATGCGAATATTTCTGCTGTATAATATTTACATTCCATAAGTTAATTCAGAAATTTATAATTTTGCAACTACATTTACAACTACAAAAAGTTAATTTCATTCACGCCATGACAAAGACTCACGGAGAAAAAAATTTTATTAACACTATTATTTGCGCGCAAAAAAAATATATCTCACATGAATAAAAAATTTTATTGTTTACTATGGGGAGAGCTATTAAAACCTGTTCTCCCCGTCCGTAATGTTATTAGAGATTCGCTTTGATTTTCTCTATCATGTCAGAGTATTCCTGCGCAGATAAAAATTTTTTCTTAGGGTTCATCTCGAAGACTCCGCCCCACTCGTAAGCGTCTTTATATTTAGGGACTAAATGAACGTGCAAATGACAGCCTGTGTCGCCGTATGCGCCGTAATTTAATTTGTCGGGGTGAAATGCCGCGTGAATCGCCTTTGCTGCCCTGTTCACGTCTGCAAAAAACGCGTTTCTCTCATCGTCAGAGATATTTACAATTTCGCTGACATGATCTTTATACGCGACAATACATCGTCCCGGGTGGCTTTGTTCCTTGAAGAGAATCAGAGAGCTTACACTCAAATCGCAAATATAAATTCCGAACTGTTCGAGAAGTTCGCCCCTCATACAATAACCGCAATTATTATCTTTCATGAATTAATGCACCTCTTGTGATAATATTTTTGTTGAGATTAAGAGATTAAATTATTCGCAATTAATTTATACATAGTAATTTTACGTAATTTCTTGCGTGTATAATCACTTAATCGTATAATAAATCACATAAAATATTTGACAGGGGAGTACGGGGAGTCATGCTAAAAAAATTTTCGGCAATATTTATAATTATTATATTAATTCTTGCAGGAAGTGATATTTTGCTTGCTGCACGGAGAAAGCCCGAAAAAATTTCTGACTCATCGCTCACAAAATGCGCGGTCTATCAGCTCGGCACAGATGAATTTGTAGTGAAGTTCATCGGAAATAAACTCCCTGATCCCTTAGTGCAATTTAATAACGACATGGCTTATATCACGTTTTATAATTGCAATATACCCAAGCCGGATGAAATTAATAAAGAAGTTCAAGACGATCTCGAAATAGTCCCAATGATAGTAGATTTCAACGCAGAAAATTTATCTGATGACTTAGTAAATAAAGCTATGATAACAATCAGGGGCGCAAAATCTCTAAAGCTGCACAAAATTTCTGTAATCCGTGAAGGTTTCACAATAAGGCTTTCTGCGATTCAGGAGACAAATTTTAACAGCGTTCTAATCCCGCAAAAACGTGCAATAGCTCCGAGTCAGACTCTCCCGTTCAAGGTCAACACAAAAATTACCGTTGAGCTTCGAGAAGTTGATTTAATGGACGTTATAAGAATGTTCATGAATCAACTCGGCCGAAATGTAATAATAGATACGTCTTTCCCGAAAAATGTTTTAATCACTATGTCTCTTAATGACTTGAGAATCGACGATGTATTAAATTATTTGCTGCGTACTTATAATATCGCCTGCTACACTGCCGGAGCAAACACTACAGTTTTCGGGACTCGCGAAGGTTTATATAAACTTTCCGGCGATGATGAGACTAAAACATTTGATATTTCTTACTCGACTCCATCAGCAGTAAAAACAATGCTGGCAGCTCTTACGGGAGTCCCTGACGCAAATATAGTCGTCGATGAAAGATTAAACGCTGTTCATGTCCGCACAAATCCCGCAAAAATGCAGGAAGTAACAGAAACAGTCAAGAAAATAGATTTACCCGGCAAACAAGTAATGATTCGCGCAAATATTTTCGAGTTTGCTGACACTGCAACACGTGAAGTAGCTAATGCACTTGATATTGTCTATAATGAATACACTTTGCAATGGGCAGCAGGCGGAGGCACATTCACTTACGACAACGGCGCGGGAATGCAGCATGTAATCACAAACAGTTTTACGAATCTTGAGCGCAGGGGAAGCGGCAAAGTTATAGCAAATCCTTCTGTAATTGCTCTTGACGGCCACGAAGCCCAAATAAGTTTGACAGAAGATTATCCCTACATATCAGCAAGAGATCAAGCCGGAAATGTAACTTGGTCAACAGAAGAAGTCGGCCCCAAACTCACATTTACTCCCAGAATCGGCAGAGACGGATTTATAAATCTCAAGCTCGACATACAAACCGGAGAAGTTCTCGACACAATAACAAGCAGCACCGGTGAAGAAATGCCCCGTACATCAAGCCGCAGTGTCAAGACAGAAATTAGAGTCCGCGAAGGTATGCCCTTTGTTGTCGGCGGATTATTCCGTGAAAATATGAACCGTCAAGTATTGAAGATGCCGATATTAGGCGATATTCCGTTTTTGGGAGAATTATTCAAGACACGCACAAGAACGCGCAACAAGACTCAAGTTGTTATGGTTGTAACACCTTATATTCTTGACAGCAAATAGACGCAATATAATATAATAATCGCGAAAATTTTATTTGCACTTAGGGAGGAATATTTATAAATGGCACAAGTAGCAGATACTACTACTTTTTATGTCGGCTTAAAATTACGCTGGCAGGACGCTATTTGGGAAATCGTAGAATATGATCATCACAAAATGGGCCGAGGCGGTGCAGTTGTACGCACTAAATTACGCAATGTAGAGACAGGCTCAATCGTTGAGAATTCATTTAAACCTGGCGAAAAATTTGAGCGCATAATTTACGAGGATAAACCCGCGCAATATTCTTACAGAGACGGCGAAGATTATGTTTTCATGGATCTTGCTACATATGAAGAAATGAGATTATCGCCTCAAGTTCTCGGAGACGCAGCAAAATATTTAGTTGATGATTTAGAGATCCAGATCGAATTTTTTGAGGGCAAAGTCATGGGCATAGAATTGCCTAAAAGTGTAACAATGAAAGTTATCGAGACTCCCCCCAGCTTTAAAGGCGATACAGTAACGGGCGGCGGTAAACCTGCGACTCTTCAGACAGGACTCGTCGTAACTGTTCCCGTTTTCATTGAACCTGGCGAAGATATAGTCGTCGATACACGCACAGGACTTTATCTTGAACGCGCAAAGAAAAATTAATCACATTATGTCAGCTAGAGACGGAAAAAATAAAGCTGCTAACGGCGGATTAATCCATATTTCCGAAGACGTTATAATCGAGCTTGCAAGAAAAACGATTCAAGGCATACAAAATATAAAAGTTGCGTCGAAATTTGCAAGTAAATTCGGTCTTGGCCGCAAAAATACAGGTATTCGCGTTTCAGTGGATCACTCACAGGGAAATATAAACGTTGATGCATATGTTCTCGTGAAGTTCGGCCAGAGAATCCCGGATTTAGCGTGGGACATTCAGGAAAAAATAAAAGATAATCTCGAACGCTACACAGGTTATAACGTCAAAGCCGTGAATGTAAGTGTTCAGGGAATTTACGCAGGGCCGGGCGATAATTATCAAGTCAATATCGAACTACCCCCGCAGGATGAAGAGGCCGAATAAATGTATTTCTTATGGAAGAATACAGAACACGGGACTATCAGAATTTCAAGCGGCGGATTATATGAATTTGTCGAGAGCACTATAAAATCACGTCTCAGACTGTACAGCATAACACTATCACCTTCGGGCAGCGATAATAATGCAGATTTAAGCGTTGTTCTGTCCGAAGATGATTTAATCCCGGAAATCAAGCAAAAAGTTGAGTCGCATTTAAATTCTATATTCAAACCTATGGGCATTATCTCGTCGGTTGTGTGGGCTGCTCCTGAAAGCTGGCTTGCTTCACTTGTGCGCAGTTCATGGACGTGGGCTGGTGCTGCTTCGTGTTTAGCTGTGATAGTTACTGCAGGTTTTGAAGGATTTTTCTGGACTCTTTTCTGGGGTTCGGCGGCGTGGTTCATTGTGCGCGGCCTTTCACTTATTACACGCAGATTTTGGAGCGCATGACATGGCAAACAAAAAATTTATCGGCAAAAAATTTCAGGCAATTCACAGAGCTAGAGAGCTTGCAATACAATTTTTATTCTCACTTGAAGTAAATCAATACGAGGATTTGAACACTGCAATAGAATTATTTATGAACAACGAGGAATTAACAAGCGGCGACACTCCGGAAGTAAAAATGCATTCACGCGAGCTTATCGGCCAAGTTATTACGCGTAAAAATGAGATTGACTCGTTTTTGCTGAGAATCGTAACAGGCTGGAGACCCGAAAGAATGGTAATTGTAGACAGAATTATTTTGCGCTTAATGGTGCTTGAAGGCTTTATGTTGAAGTCTCTTCCCGTGAAATCCGCAATCAGTGAAGCAAACAAGCTCGCAAACTCATTCGGGACTAGGGACTCATCGCGTTTTATTAATGGAGTCATGGTCAAGGCAGCAAAATTTTTCGCACAGAGGGAAATTTTTAATTAATCATGGCCGATAAAATAATTATTTCAGCTCGTCAATAATTGAGTCGCATATAAATTTTAGATTACAGCGTTCAAGTGTTGCTTTGCGGCCTTCGAGTGCTGATTTTTCTGTCTCGTTTTCATGTGTGCAGGCGTATAGAAGATTTTTCGCGAGTCCGTCAATGTCGTCTACTTTGCTGGAGAGTGCGAATTTAAAATTTTCTGTTAGATTCCTGCTTGACTGAATATCGCTGACAACTGCAAAACAACCTTGCGACATTGCTTCAGTTAGTGCTATTCCGAAACTCTCGAATCTTGACGGGAATGCAAAAATTTTCGCGTCCCTGTAGAAATTTATTAATTGTTCGCGGTCTCTGATCTCGCCCGTGAAAATAACTCGTTCCCGTAAATCCGGATATTTTGCGTAAAAATCGTCTGCGATGTTCAAATTTTCTGCGATATAACCTGCAAGTTTTAGAGTCCAGTTTGGAATTTGCGCGCTGATTCTTGCGAATGACTCAAGCAAAATTTCTGTAGCTTTCTGATATGTGCCGAGCCTCCCGACGGTTAATATAATATTTTGACGTTGTGAAAAATTTTTAAAGTCTTGAATCTCATTCGGGTTAACGGGATTAGCAACGGGAATAATTTTTTTCTTCCATGAACGCGATAATATTTCTGTATTTTCTCGAAATTCTGTACTGACACAATCGCATAATTTTATTTCGAGCTGCATTAATTTGCGCATAAAGAACGACATTTCACGAGGAAGGGGCCAGCCGTCCAGCTTGAGATAAATTTTTCCGCGCGGATTAAATATTTTATAGATTAATGCTTGAGACAAAGTAACCCGCCTAAGGTGATAAATAAATAACACGTCGATTCTTTTCGCATTTTTCCGCAGCCATGAACACGAATCTTTTAACCAGTTGCCGGACTTTTTCGGGATAAATTCCATTTTTACGCCGGGAAGATATTTCAAATTTGGGTAATCGTCATTCTTGTACGTCGCAAAAAATGAGTTGTAATTATAATATTCGTGCATTCCCCATGTTAATAAACCGTGATCCTTTATGATGTGTTCATTTTTTATGTCAAATAATGCACAAAATATCTGGTGTTTGCTTTGTTCTGACATTAATTAATCACTCCTGTATAAAATAAATCCCCTAGTCTTAACATTATAAGCCTTAAACAATGATTGCGGTAAAATAAATTTAATTCACCGGCAGAGTGATTCTAAAGCAGCTCCCCTTATCTTTATGACTCGTAACTGTAATTTTTCCGCCGTGAGCCTCGACAGACGCTTTGACGATTGCAAGTCCGACACCGCTTCCGCCTGTTATTCTTGCGCGTGACTCATCAGTCCTGTAAAAACGCTCGAAAATGTTGGGCAAATCTTTATCTGATATTCCGATTCCTGTGTCGCTGACTTCGATAACTGCATTATTATTTTCGCGTGAAAGCCTGCATGTAACTTGGCCGCCTTTATTAGTATATCTATGAGCATTTGATAATAAATTGTCTATAACGTGCCTGAAGCTGTCTGTATCGATCTCGCAGAAAATTTTATTTGCAAGCTCACTCATTAAAATTATCCCGGACTTCTCGAAAAGCGGCGCAAAACTTTCTATGACGGGTTCAAGAAATTTTTTCATGTCAGTTAATTCCGTGTGAATCGCAAGAGTCTCGCCTTCAAGACGCGTTAAAGTCTCAACATTTCCGATCAAGCCGCTTAATCTCTGCATCTCGTTGACACAAAGATTTAATCTTTCGGGAGTAGGCTCTAATATTCCGTCGGAAATTGCTTCTATCTGAGTCATCACTACAGTTAAAGGCGTTTTCAGCTCGTGAGCTACATCGACCATTAATCGGCGGCGTAATTTTTCCTGACCTTCAAGAGACCGCGCTAAATCTCTGACTCCTTTTGTGAGTGCGTCAAGTTCCCTGATTCCTGAAGATTTTAAATTATCGTCTGAGTCATATTCTCCGCGTGAAATTTGTCTTGCACGTTCAATAGCTTTAATGACCGGCCTGCTTAACTTTCCCGCGACAAAATAACCAAGCCCGCAAGCAGCAATTATCATGATAAAAGCTCCTGCCAACGTATAACGCGTCAAATAATTTATAAACGGGTTGTCGTGATAGCTCCATTGAGGGACTCTGCGTTCGATTTCAAGAAGTCCGATAATTTTTCCGTTATTGTCGTCGAGATTTATATTAAAGTTTTCAATTTCCATATTTTGAGGCTCTCTGTGATTTCTGGGTCTTGGCCGTCTTGGCTGGAGTGTAAAAATTTCGTTTCCTTCTGAATCTTTTAACGCGATTGTCATTCCTCCCCATTGAGGTGCAGGCCGCAAAATGTCCATTACTCTGCGTCGTTCCCATTTTCCGCCTTCTTCGTGATAGAGTTCAACAAGGGACTCGCTTAAATTTTCAAGATCTGCTTGACGGCGGTTAATTAAATAATTTCTGAACGCATTGACGCTTAATCTAACTCCCAGTGAAGGCACAACGATACCGCTTAACACAGCAAGCAGCACATAAAGCAGCAATAAATGAAATCTCAGAGATCTATTTTTCATCGTCGAGCCTATATCCGAATCCGTAAATAGTTTTTATCCAGCCGTTTTCGTGGCCTGGTTCAGCTAATTTTTTGCGCAAATTTTTTATGTACGTGTCAATAGTCCTGTCAAAGCCGTCATAGTCATCACCGAGAGCAGATCTTATTATTTCTTCGCGCGACCATGTGCGAATCGGTTTTGACGCAAGAGTCGAGAAAATAAGAAATTCACTTTTTGTAACGGGAATAACAACGCCGTCTTTGCGAATTTCTACGCGTTCGGGGTCAATTTCGATTCTTCCGTCTGCGCATGAACCTGACGCTAAATTATCGCGGGTTAAACTCTCTCTCGGCCGTAACTGTGCGCGGATTCTTGCCATTAAGACTCGCGGGCTGAAGGGTTTAGCTACATAATCATTTGCGCCCAAGTCAAGACCTGACACAACGTCGGACTCGCTGCTTTTTGCTGTGAGCATGATAATAGGAACGTTAGATTTTTCGCGGATTCGTCTGCAAACTTCTTCACCGTTTAATTTCGGGAGCATTAAATCAAGCACGACCAAATCAGGACTCTCTGACTCGAATAAATTTAATGCTTCCAGGCCGTCAAACGCGCAAATTGTCTCGAGTCCCTCACGTTTTGCATATGCGCTGACGACTTCAGAAATAGAGATTTCGTCTTCAACTATCAATATTTTCATGTAAGTATTACTCCTTCACAAAATTTTCATTTATAATTCATATGACGCACATATTTTATTGTTATTCTATCAGCGTTGAAAGATTGAGAGAAATAAAGGAGGTTTAACAAAGATGAAGAAACGTACTCTAGCAATAGCCCTTACAGTGATTGCAGCAGGAAGTATTTTATTTACGGCTGAATCTGCAAAGGCTAAGGAACTTGACACGCTCGCGGTAAGATCAGACAACGGAAAAACGAATACAGCTAATCCGCCTCTGATAAACAGACATACTCCGCTTCCCGGACCTCGCCCGCATATGCCTCCGCCGCCCGGCCCAAGATTTGCACCGAGACCCGGCCCAGGACCTCGACCAATGCCGCCGAGACCGAGATTTAGACCCGGACCGCATGTACCGTCGCCTCCGCCATATTTTGATGATTATGATTATGGCCCGAGATATAGACGTTATGGCCCGACTCCTCCGCCGCCTGGCCCGCGCTTCAGACCTCGACCAGTGCCGCCGCCTCCTCCCGGACCGAGATTTGGCCCAAGACCAGGACCTGGCCCAAGATTTGCACCGAGACCCGGCCCAGGACCTCGACCAATGCCGCCGAGACCATTACCGCCAAGACCCGGCCCACGCCCAGGCCCAAGACCAGGACCCGGACCGCGACCGCCGAGAAGATAATTAGCGACAATAACGGGAAGGAGATTTTAAAGCATGAAGAAATTTGCGGCAGTATTATTAATCGTAATGCTATTTTCGGGGACAGCTTTAGCATTTCACGGCAGCAGACATCACGACTCAATGTTTGCGCCCGATATGCCTAAGGAAATCCGCGAGAAAGTTACGGAAATTGCAAAATTAAATATAGATCTCGACGAGGCTTTAACGAGTCATCCGCTCAATAAAGCAGAGGCCCGCGAGGTTTATGGGAAAATTATTAAGCTGCAACAGGAGTTAGACGTTTGGGAGTTCGAGAAATATTTAAACGATGTCGAGGACTTCAACAGACACCCAGAATCACCAGACGCAGAGGCAGAATAACGAAAATTTTTATCCCGGTCATACAAAAACGGCCGGGAATTTTTTTATCGCGTTATAGTGAATGCTTTGATACAGGCGTTAGAATTAAATTTTATTCCGTCAGTCCATTTTTGCCCGTCTCGTGAAAAATAGCTCTCCTTCGCGTGAATAACTGCATTCTCTGAAAAGTTTTTGACTCGAGTCTCTACAGGCATTAACTTATTTGAAAGTTTCAGCACTACAGAAAAATATTCCTCATGAGTCAAATTTATTCTTTCGGGCAAATTTACAGTGTGATAGCCTGCATACTTGATTTCGCCTGAAAAATTAGCAATTAACTTGCCTGATACAGGAGAGTCAGGAAATTTTTTATCGTGCAAATAAATAAATATTTCATAGCCCGCATTATTATGAGTCGTGTAGAATCCTGTTTCAATGAGAGACTCTTTGCGCCTCCGGACTCTAAAAATGTTTGCTGCCCACGAATATTTTAACGCGCTGCAACAGCCTAAATCATCATAACCGTAATGACTCAAGCGGGGATTATTTTTTTCTGCGATAAAAGCCGTCCCGCCTCTAGTAAATTGCTCGTACGACATCCAGAAATAACCCGTACTTGTCCCGAAAGAATTTTTTACCAGCCAAGCACCGTTTTTAGCAGGCTTAGGAGTGAAATTATTGCGCGAAAAATTATCGTCCCAACCGATTAATAATGCGTCATGATTAGTTTTCCGGCCGTTGTTGTTGAAATATGTATTGCCGTGAAATTTGTCGAGTTTGTGCCAGAAAGTTATAACTATTGCGCCGTAATTTATGATTAATTCTTTCTTGATAGTGTCTGAAGGATTCTCATAGCGCGACATAAAAAATGCGTCTCTTAACCTCATTGGCCGTCTGAAATCTTCGGGATTCTTGCGGGAAGCAAATTTTTTTACGTCATCAAGTTCTGTAGTTGAGTATCTAAGATCTTTCTCGTTTGCAGGCCCAGATAAACGCGACAAGAAAGCTGCTGCATTGAAAATATTGCCTTCAAGCCTTAGAGTCCCGTCTTTGAGTCTTGATGTGAAATTTCTTGCAGGATTAGAGTCTTTGTAGACGTAATAAGCTAAATGAATTTCTGATAAATCGGGGTTGCCGCCTAAATTTTGAGTCAGCCAGCTTGACTCCATTGCTCCCAGTGCCGCAAATGCCCAGCAAGGTCCGGGGATTCCCTGATGTTTTACGCTAGTGACTCTGTTAAAGCCGCGAAGGTCATAACGGCTCGGCAGCGCGTAAGATTCTCCCGCAATTAGTAACGCAAATATAATAATAAAAATTTTTCTCATTCTCGAATCACCGTAAATATTTTTATGCACGCGTTAGAGTTTAAATTTTTACCGTCAGTCCATTTTTGGCCGTCTAGTGAAAAATAGCTCTCGTTCGCGTTTATTACTGCATTGTCAGAATAATTTATAATCTGAGTCTCTACCGGCATTATTTTAGCTCCCAGCTTTAATATAACTGATAAATAAGTCCCCTGCCATAATGAAAATTTTTCGGGAATCTCTACAGTGTGATAGCCTGCTAAATCAAATTTTCCGGAAATATGACTCTTCAGAATGCCTGACACGGGTGAATCTGGAAAATTTTTCCCGCACTCATAAATATAAATGTCCCAGCTCATATTATTTCTGGGCGTGTAGAATGCTGCTTCATTGAGATATTCTAAATCTTCGCGGACTCTGAAAATATTTGCTGCCCACGAAAATTTTATAGAGCTGCAATAACCTAAATCATCATGCAAATAAATTCTCGCGTCAGGATTAAATTTTTCGGTGATAAATGCTGCTCCGCCTTTAATATTCTGCTCATAAGGAATCCAGTAATAACCGTTTTCGCTGTTTTCCGGTTTCCATGAGTCTTTAACGAGCCACGCGCCATTTTTTGACGGTCTCGGATTGAAGTAGAACAACGGAAAATTATCATCCCAGCCGGTAATCAAAATATCGTGATTTATTCTGCGTTCCTGCGAGTTGTTGAAGTAAGTTACAATTTTTCCGCGCCTCTCAAATAGTCTGTGATCTACAAAGATTCCCGCGTAAATTGCACCGTTAGCGAGAATTAAATTTTTTCTCGTCTCATCGCTGATAAAATCTTTGTCGAACGGCATATGACGCGACATAAAATATACGTCCCTGAGCCTAAGTCCGCAAAATTCCGGAAGTCTTGACAATATCGCCGCTGCTGTGAACTCGTCGCCAAGTTCTAATGCTGGAAATGTAAATAACTCTTCAGCGTAAGAAATTAAGAAATCCCCCGGCAAATTAATATTTGAGTCAGGATTATGAGTCATAAAATTTGCTTCACATGCTCCCATTGCTGCAAATGAATAACAGGTCTCCAAAACTTTTTGCGATTTCACAGGCAGAACGCGCGAGTCATGCTTTACCGGCAGGGCTTGAGCTTTTATCGCCGTAATTAATAATATCATTACAATAAACTTTTTCACGTAATAATTCACCTCGTATCGAAATATTATATAATTTGCAAATGAGAGAAATTTACGAGATTAATAATTTATGCGCTGATTACGGCAAAAATAGAGTCCTGAAAGATTTAAATTTTCGTGTTCCTTCAGGTGCGTTAATTTCGTTGATAGGCTCTAACGGCAGCGGAAAAAGTACACTCCTGCGAGTCTTGGCCGGGCTGAAAAATTATCTCGGCAGCGTTAAATTAAATTCTCGTGAAGTCCGCGATATTGCAAGAAAAAAATTTGCGCGTTCAGTAAGTTTTGTGATGAGTGATAAAAATTTTAAGCCGTCATATTGCTTTAGTGCTCGTGAAATTATTGCGCTAGGACGATTGCCCTATATGAATCTATTTTCGAGGCTGACAAGTTTTGACGAGGCTTTAATCACAAAAGCTGCTGAAACTTTGCGAATCACTCATTTATTAGAACGCGACATAACTTCATTATCAGACGGTGAGAGGCAATTAACTTTTTTAGCGGCGGCACTTGCTCAGGACACAGAAATTTTTTTGCTTGATGAACCTACGAGCGCATTAGATCCGGGAAGGTCAGCGGGAGTCTTCGAGATTTTGCGGGCTTTAACGCGTGAAGGCCGGACAATTATAACAGCAGTTCACGACATAAATTTATCGTTAGCTTACTCTGATTATTATTTAGGACTCAGAGACGGCGAATTAATTTCGTTCAATAAATGCGAGAGTCTGGACTCAAAAATTTTGAGTGATTTATATGATTCTGATTTTGTCGAGTCAAAAATGTGGCGTGCTTTACCGGGATAATTATTAAAAAATTTTATTTGTTCGCAAATTATCACGTTAAGAAAAAATTTTTATTCGCGAATAATTATCATTGCACAAACGAGTCAACATTTTTGTAGTTGTAAATGTAGTTGTAAAAAAATTGCAGCCCCCATAATCGAGAACTGCACAAAAATATTTTATCACAACTTAAATTTAACGCGAAAGAATCCCCCATAATTCTTCGTGAGTGCTGAAATTATTTTTTTCGCGCGGATCAAATTCACCGATTATGCTCGAATCTATGCCGGACGATTTTAATTTTTCCTGAGCTTCACAAACTTTTTCAGGAGCAATCACAGCTAATAACATGCCTGACGAGATTAAATTTAACGGGTTAAAATTTAATTTTTCCGCCGCACGTTTTGTAAAATCTGAAATCGGAATAGAGTCAGCAAAAAATTTTATTCCCATTTTACAGCCTTCTGAAGTCTCATATAATGCGCCATTGAGTCCGCCTTCTGTAGGGTCGTGCATGTAACGGGCAAACTCACGCAAAATTTTAGCAGGTCTCATAATTGATAATTCGCTGCTCCATGACTGAATAATATTTATCTCGCTGCGTGAAAAAATTTCCGAAAATAAATCTTCCCGATCCTGCGCAATAATGCTCATGCCCTCGAGTCCTGCGTGGCCGGTCAATAAAATTTTATCGCCTTCACGAATATTTTTCGCGCTCAAATTATATTTTGTCATTCCCAACATTGTAGCTGAAATAACCGGCTGTGAATATTTGTTCGTTAATTCCGTGTGTCCTCCTGCGATTGAAATATTTAATTCTTTGCAAGCCTCGTGAATTTCCTGCATGATTGAGCTTATAAATTTTACGCCCATTGAGTCCGGAACTATAAGCGTTACTATAAGCCACGAAGGGTCAGCACCTTTGCAGGCTAAATCATTTGCGTTTACGTGAACGAGCAATTTTCCGGCGTTTTTTTCTGCACCTGTTACGGGATCTGACGCAGCGACAAGAATCCCATCATTAACGCGGATTAATGCAGCGTCTTCACCAAGTCCGCCGCCGACTAATAAATCATTTCGTTTCGCTCCCGTAAAATCTAAGACATTTTTGCGCAAAATATCAGGATTTAATTTTCCCGGCAAAATTTATTTCCCCCTAAAAATTTTTATGAGAATCTCTCCGCCCTTTTCGAGTCCAAGCAAAGAAGGACGGCTTAAATATTTTTCCGGCACCTCGTAAACTTTCACGTGTTTAAGAGCTTTTGCCCAGTGCCTTGCGTTAAAATCTTGAAGTGTTGTGCTGTTCATTGCTCCGGTTTGAATTATATAGACATCAAGATTTTCGAGAGATTTTATCACACGTTCTAGGCCAAATGGAGCTATGACACTCCCGGCGCGCAGAGATTTTGCAGAATCAGCGATATTTATTCCCCCTGCAAGAGCTATTAAATTTGCTGCCCACGAGTCCGGCGCACATGTGTGAATTTCTCTTGACGTGGCTTCAACAAAGACTCTAGGCTTAAATTTTATATTTTGTGCTTGAGATATTATATTTTCGCGGATATTATTTAATTTCGTGATTGCTGAGTCAGGGTTTAAATTTAATTCTCGCGCAAGAGTCTTTAAATATTCCGGGAAATTTTCCCAGCTTGGAGGATCGAGACTCAAGACTTTAACGCCTGATAAGCGCAAAATTTCATATAAGTTCGGGTTGAGTCTTTCCGCAAAACTTCTTGTAACGACAATATCAGGACTCAGCGATAAAATTTTTTCAGCGTTCGACCTCATAGAGACTCTTGGCAAATCCGGCAATAAGTCCGAGTCATCGTTTTCTGAGAGTGCGATTAAAAGTTTTTCCCCTCCCAGCGCAAAAATATTATCAGAATGTCCCGGATATAATGAAATAATGCGCAAATTTTCAGCTTTAACGGGCGTGATAATGAATAACAGCAGAATTGCAGCGAAATATAAACGTCTAATAATAGATTCCTCCTATAAAATTTATTTACTCGACAATTATAAAACTTTTGGAATAAAAAATTTTTGACGCACACTTTTGCTAATAGTTTGCACTTTGTAAACATATCTGTGTTAAAATATTCGCACGCTTGAAAATTTATGTGAGCGGTAAGGGGTGAAATGAATTGTATTATAGGCTGAAGGATAATTTTATTCTGCGGGGTTACGAGAAATTACCATATGCAGTAATGAATCTCAAAACGGGCGGAGCAAATTTTATCGACGAAAAAATGATGAATGCTCTAGAATATTGTAACGGGAAAATTGATTTGTCGTTGCCGGTTATTAGTGATGACGTTCGTAAATATATCAACATCGCCGAGAATGCCGGAGTAATCGAACAATGCGAACCCGGACACGGCCTTAATGCAATTCAGGAGTATAAATTATATCCTGCACGTTATATCAGGCAGGCTCACTGGTCAATCACGGGAAAATGTAATTATCGCTGCAAACATTGTTACATGTCAGCACCTGACGCGAAATTAGGCGAATTAAATCACGACACAATCATGAATATAATTAATCAATTAGGCGACTGCGGAATAATGAACGTGAGTCTAACCGGCGGAGAACCTTTAATACGTGATGACTTTCTCGAAATTGTTGATTCACTCCTCGAACGCAATATAATTATCAAGCAGATTTACTCTAACGGCGCTCTTGTGAATGAAAAATTATTACGCGAACTCGATAAACGCAACATTCACCCGGAATTTAATATGAGCTATGACGGTGCGGGCTGGCATGACTGGCTTAGAGGCATTAACGGCGCAGAAAAAATTGTTGACCGTGCATTTGCTTTGTGTCGTGATATGGGATTTCCGACCGGTGCAGAAATGTGCTTACATCAACACAATAAACACACTCTGCGTGAAAGCATAAAACATTTGGGCGGTTTAGGCGTAAAGAGTCTCAAGACTAATCCTGTTGCTAATGTCGGTGAATGGAAGAAAAATAATTTTGGCGAGTCTATGTCAATCAAAGAACTTTTCGCGCTTTATCTCGATTATATTCCGCAATATTACTATGACAATATGCCGTTAGCTTTAATGCTCGGAGGTTTCTTCACTGCTAGGCCAAGTGAACCGGATAAATTTGATATTCCGTCGTTTATGCCCGATATTGACCCTAAAACTTTTTGTATCTGCGGTCATGCAAGAGTCATTATGTATATTTCTCCTGAAGGCCGGACTCTTCCGTGTATGTCCCTGTCAGGAATGAGCATTCAAAACGAGTTCCCGCTCATAACAGAAAAAAGTTTATCTCAGTGCATAACTGACTCGCGCTACATGAAATTAATCGAGACCAAAGCAAGCGAATATCTTGCACTCAATGAAATTTGCGAAAAATGCAAGTACGGTCATAACTGTTTTGGAGGGTGCCGGGCCGATGCTCTTAGCGCTGACGAAAATAATATAATGGGTAAGTCTCCGAGTTCATGCGAATTATTCAGGGGCGGCTGGGTAGAGAAAATTATTAGAACCGTGAAAAAAGTTAGGCCGAACGCTGACTCTATAGTTTTCGAGAGTCCGTTGTGGCAGGCTTTGAAATAAATTTTTAAGGAGGAATTATTAATCGTGAAGGAAGAAGCAAAAAAAATTCTTGCAACATCTTCAGAAGAAGAATTAACGGACAAAGAGCTTAAATCAGTTGCAGGCGGAATCGGAATTGGACTTAACGGCGAGTCTGCTGCTAAGCCTGAAATCATAAGTAAAGTTAACCCTGCCGAAGACAAGAAAACTGATGAGAGCGGTATCGTATATGCTGACAGCAAAGCAATCATTTAAGGAGGTATTATCATGAAGGAAAACGCAAGAAAATTTCTCGAATTAGCGTCAAAGGATGAGGCACTCAAGCAGGAATTAGCAAAGGCTTGCACAGAGGCCGCAAAAGGTAAAGACAGCAAAGAGGCAGCAACAGAAGCAGCACTTGAGGCCAGCGCAAAAATTGCAGCAGCTCACGGACATAATATCCCAGTTGAAGACTTCAAGACTCAAAAAATGTATCTGCTTTCAGAAGACGAGCTTAAATCAGTTGCAGGCGGTGTAAATTTCCAGCCTAACAAAGTTACGAGCTCATGTTACTGCAACAGAACAGGCGACGGAATCGGCTATCGTCCCAGCGACGGCGCATTAGAGTTAGACTGCTACTGCTCAGGACAAGGCGACGGCTATAACCCTACTAACGGCGGTTCTCGCTGCTCATGCAATAACGGCGGTATCGGTTTAGCGTAAAATTTTTTGCTCATTTGAGGTCTCTTTATGGTATTATTACAACAAATTACACTATATCAGGAGGCTTCAAATGAGTTTTTTATTGGTCGATAACAATTTATCGGATTTAAATAATTTATCAAATATTATTCACAAAGTCGTCCCCGGTATGGAGATTATCGCAAAACAATCTGCCGAAAGCGTTTTAACACTGCCCTCACTTGATTTTGACGCGGCATTTATTGAAATCGAGCTTGACCCCGGATATATGAGCGGTCTTGAACTCGCAGCAAAATTGAAATCTATCCGCAAAGATGTTCATATTATATTTGTAACTAACAGCACAGATTATTATCCAGAAGCATTTGCAGTACACGCAGACTCTTATTTGCTGAAAAAAGTTACTGAACGGGACATCAAACGCGAAATTAATTATATCTCGAACAATTATCCCGCACCCATAAAGACTAAGGGAAAAATTTACGTCCAGACATTCGGAGGATTTAACATTTTTCTTGACGGAAATATAATCGAATTTAAGCGTACAAAAGCTAAAGAACTTCTTGCACTTTTGGTCGACAGGCGCGGGGCAGGCGTTACAGCTCGTGAGTCATGTGCAGCACTTTTCGGCGACAGACCCTATGACGATATTGTAAACGGCTATTATCATGTATTAGTTCATTCGTTAGTTCATACGCTCATGGATGCAGGAATAAGAAATATTTTAATCAGGCGCAAAAGTTTTCTCGCGATAAAACCTGATACTTTCGAGTGCGACGCTTATAATTTCCTCAAGGGCGATCCTTCCGCACATCGTCAATACAGGGGCGATTATATGATTTGCTACGATTGGGCGCAGTATAATGCATTAGGTAATTAGTTATGCCGGAAAATAATAATCGAATCACTTCGCCGGAACAGTTAAATAATTATATCCGCATAAGCAACCCCGGAGTCTGGATAATTTTAGGCGCGATTATTGCATTTCTTGCGGGATTATTCGTCTGGATATTCATGGGACAAATAGAAATATCGTTTAGAGCACCTATTTTCATGCAGGGACACGAGGCGAGAGCTTTTCTCGCTTACGGCCAAGTTTCCCAGCTTCAAAACGGTATGACAGTCAGAATCGACAACACAGCGATAACCGGCACAATCACAAATATTTCACACGACGTAATGAGGTATGACGAAATAATTAAATCAATCGGGCGCAGAACTTCAGCAGCAATGCACATAAACGAGTTTGACAGGTTATTTGCTGTCTCGATGAAATTCGATAACGCGCCTCAAAACGTATCAGAGGCAAATTTTATAACCGGCATAGTTAAGCCCGTACACTTTTTATTACGATGAAAAAATTTGCAAAAGTTCCCATTATAATGCAGCTTGAAGCTCTCGAATGCGGGGCAGCTTGTCTTGATATGATACTTGCTTATTACGGACTCTGGATCCCGTTAGAACAAATGCGCCGGGACTGCGGAGTCTCCCGCGATGGTTCTAATTTGCGCAACATCTACAGGGCAGCACAGAAATATAATTTACACACTAAAGCATTTAGTTGTGATGCACAGGCTTTGAGAGAAAATGCAAGTTTCCCCGTTATAGTTTTCTGGGAAAATAATCATTTTGTTGTCGTCAACGGTTTTCACAAGAATAAAGTTTCAATCAACGACCCTGCACGAGGCCATGTAATAATAACTTTTGAGGAGTTCAAGCGATCATATTCTGAAATTTGCTTAGTGCTTGAGCCTGACGAAAATTTTAAACCGGGCGGCCGTCCTGCGTCTATTCTCGGTTTTGCGCGTCAAAAATTGCGTGGTGCGTTCCAAATGTTTCTGATTACTGCTTTAACGACTCTGATTACTTCATTGATAGGGATGTTAC
This sequence comes from Synergistaceae bacterium, assembly GCA_017443945.1. Classification (NCBI taxonomy): domain Bacteria; kingdom Thermotogati; phylum Synergistota; class Synergistia; order Synergistales; family Synergistaceae; species Synergistaceae bacterium. Next base: position 11,164 of record JAFSXS010000020.1, on the reverse strand, counting down.
TGCCGGCATTTAATAGATTCTTCGTCGATAATTTATTAACGGCCAGACATTTGCAGTGGTCAGAAGGATTCTTTATATTGCTTGGACTCGTAATAATTTCGCAGATTCTAGCACTCGGAATAAAAGCTATATTTTTTCTCAGGCTTCAGGGCAAAATGACGGCGATGTCAAATACTTCATTTATGTGGCATATATTGAGACTCCCGTTAGAATTTTTCGAGCAGCGTATGGCCGGAGATATTGCAGATCGTTACGTGTCGAATCAGGGAATATCAAGCATTCTGATAAACACTTTTACGCCGTTAATTCTTGATTCTGTCGTGATGATATTTAATTTAGTTATCATGCTCAATTACAGTATGACTCTTGCGTTTATCGGGATTCTTGCTGTAATCATAAATTTATTTCTCGCTAAGATAATTTCAGAGCACAGAATAAATATAACTCGTGTACAAATGCGCGATCAGGCAAATTTAAGCAGCACAACTCTAATGGGAATTGACATGATAGAAACTATTAAATCATCAGGCGCAGAAAACGGATTCTTTACGCGATGGGCAGGCTTTCAAGCTAATTCACTTGCTCAACTGGTAAAATTTGAGAGATTGAATCAGACTTTAGGGCAGCTTCCGGCGTTGTTGTCATTATTGTCATCAAATATAATTTTATTCTTGGGCATAAGATTAATAATGACAGGTGAATGGACAATCGGTTTAATTTCTGCGTTCAACGGATATTTAGCGGCGTTCTCGAGTCCAGCTCAAATGTTAATAAGTGCAGGCCAGCAGCTTCAAGAAATGCGAACAAGAATGGAACGTGTGCAGGACGTTTTTAAATATCCTGTTGACGTTGAATATGATAATGACTTGCCCGACGAGGAAATAAATAAATTGAGCGGCCTTGTTGAAGTGAATAATATTACATTCGGTTATAACAAGTTAAGCGAGCCGATTCTAAAAAATTTCTCAATGAGAGTCGAACCGGGAAAAAGTGTCGCTATTGTCGGGCCTTCAGGGTGCGGAAAATCTACCGTCGCAAAATTAATCACCGGTCTTTATAATGTCTGGGAGGGCGAAATTTTATTTGACGGCAAAAAGTTATCGCAAATTAATAGAAACGTTTTCACCGGCTCTGTAGCGTGTGTCAGTCAGGAAGCTATTTTATTCGAGGACTCAATTTCTAATAATATCCGCATGTGGGATAAATCAATTGAAGACTTTGAAATTATCTTGGCCGCGCGTGATGCAATGATTCATGATGAAATATTACAGCGGGACGGGGATTACTCGTCAGACGTTCAAGAGGGCGGGAAAAATTTTTCAGGCGGTCAGAAACAGCGAATCGAAATAGCTTCAGCACTTGCCCAAGACCCTACTATAATAATTCTTGATGAGGCAACAAGCGCACTGGACACTAAGACAGAATATAAATTGATAAATGCAATCTCAGCACGGGGAATAACGCGAATAATAATATCTCACAGACTCTCTATAATAAGGGACTGCGACGAAATTATCGTGATGAAAAACGGCGAAATTTTAGACAGAGGCACTCACCAGGAATTAATGAATAAATGCGGGTATTATGCGTCTCTGATTACAAATGAATAGAGGCAGGAGGAAAATTTTTTATGTCAAACTGGTTTGATGAACAAATACACACGAGAATGCAATCAGATTTAGACTCTTTCTCTAACGCCTTTAGCAGCATATCAGAGGCAATAATGGGCAGAAAAATTTTCGATGTTGAGGACGACTCAAGCAGTGCACTTGAAGAAATTGCGAGATTCTATAATATTTATGACAGCATAAGAGATATAGAAGACGACGAAATTAATATCAAGCTCGACAAAATTTTTGCCTCAAATGGGATTATGCGCCGTGAAGTAATTTTAACTGAAGGCTGGTACAAAGACTCGGCGGGGATTTATTTAGCGTCGACTAAAGAAGGCCGTTATATTGCGTTGATTCCTGATTACAGGGGCTACACTTATAAAGACTACGAGACCGGCAGGAAAATTAGAATCAATTCCAAGACTCAGAAAAATTTACATCATGAAGCACTTTGCTTTTATCGTCCATTACCGGCAAGAAAGCTCACTATTACGGATTTAATAAATCACGCTCTGAAAAGTTTAAATTTGTCGGACATAATTTCTATATTGCTAATAACTCTTTGTGTAACGTTTGTATCAATGGTAACGCCTTATTTGACGCAGATTATTTATTCACAGACGATTTACAGTAAAAATATAAGTGCGGCGGCTGCGGTATTTATATTTATTATAGCGTCGGGGATTTCAGTAACGTTATTTAATGTCGCGAAAAATCTTGCACTATCACGAATCAATATCAAGACAAATGCAAATGTTGAATCGGCTGTAATGATGAGAGTAATAGAACTTCCGGCGGACTTCTTCAAGCAGTATTCTTCGGGAGAACTTGCCCAGCGTGCAGAATCAGCAAGCAATTTATGTACAACTATGGCGAACGTAATTTTTTCATTGGGATTAACTGCGATAATGAGTTTATTTTATCTCCGGCAAATTTTTATATTTACTCCTGCGCTTGTTCGTCCGGCTGTATTAATAGTTTCTGCGTTATTTATTTCGTCGGTGCTGTTGACGTATGGGCATTCAGTAATAATGACCCGCACAACGAAATTACTTGCGAAAGAATACGGGTTAATTTACGCATTTGTAACGGGAATCCAGAAAATTAAATTATCGGGTTCAGAACGCCGGGCCTTTGCGAAATGGGCAGATCAATACAGGCAAATTGCAAAACTTAATTATGACCCGCCTATATTGTTGAAGCTGACTCAAGTTTTCCAGCCTGCAATAACTTTAGCGGGAACGTTTATATTATATTCGTCTGCTGTGAGTGCAGGAGTCTCGCCTGATGATTATATGGCTTTTACTGCTTCATACGGGTTATTGTCGGGGGCGTTTGTTGCTTTGAGCGGTGCAGCGTTGTCTATTGCGTCAATAAATCCTCTGCTTGACATGGTGAGACCGATTTTAGAGTCAGTTCCGGAAATATCGCACGGAAAAAGTAAGCCCATTCACGGCACTATAGAATTAAATAATGTCAGCTTCAGATATTCGCCAAAAACGCCGTTAATTCTCGACAAATTTTCAGTGAAGATCAACAAAGGCGAATACGTTGCAATAGTCGGAAAAAGCGGTGCGGGAAAAAGTACGTTAATGCGCTTATTATTAGGCTTTGAACGTCCGGAGAAGGGAGTAATTTATTATGACGGCCACGACTTAAAGACTCTTGACGTTAAAGAATTTCGCAAAAATATCGGCTGTGTCATGCAAAATAGCAAATTATTTCCCGGAAGCATTTACTCGAATATAATAATTTCTGCGCCTAACTTGACGGAAAATGACGCGTGGGAAGCTGCAAAAATGGCCGGAATCTATGACGACATTAACGCAATGCCCATGAAGATGCAGACGTTCATAAGCGAAGGAGCCGGGACACTTTCGGGCGGTCAGATACAAAGAATAATAATCGCGCGTGCAATAGCGTCAAGGCCTAAAATTTTATTGTTCGACGAGGCAACAAGCGCACTAGATAATATCACTCAGAAAATAATTGCTGACTCACTCGAACAGCTTAAATGCACGAGAATTATAATAGCTCACAGACTTTCGACCGTGAGAAACTGCGATAAAATTCTAGTTCTTGACAACGGGAAAATCGCGGAGTCGGGAACTTATGACGAATTAATGAATAAACACGGCTTATTTGCTGAACTTGTAGAACGTCAGATATAGCGATATTCACTCTTTCATCGCGGGGAATACACTTTAAACGGGTGGGCGGGTGGGAACTACTCGGCCCGTGCGTGGAATACCCTTAACTGTAGACGTGCAAAAAGGTTTTAGCTTTTGACTTTGCTTGTATAGATTTTAAAGTGTTTTCGCTATATTATGTTGCTTATAAATTGATTAGATTATAGGAGCGTGAAAAGTTTTATGCTTAAGGACTCAAAAATTTATGTAGCAGGCCATAGAGGCATGGTAGGTTCTGCAATTTTGCGCGAACTCACAAAGCAGGGCTATACAAATATTATTACGCGCACACATTCGGAATTAGATTTAACGCGTCAATCAGAAGTAGAAAAATTTTTTGCTGACGAGAAGCCTGAATATGTTTTCTTAGCTGCTGCCAAAGTAGGCGGAATAGGTGCAAATTCGGCGGCACTCGCTGACTTCATGTATATAAATATGATTCTTGAGATGAACGTTATTAATTCCGCGTGGAAAAATGGCTGCAAAAAACTTGAATTTCTTGGATCTTCCTGCATTTATCCGAGACTCGCGCCTCAGCCCATCAAGGAAGAATATTTATTAACCGGCTCACTTGAGAAGACTAACGAAGCATATGCACTCGCAAAAATTTCCGGGCTAAAATATTGTGAATTTCTCAACAAACAATATCACACCGATTATATTTCCGTAATGCCCTGCAACTTGTACGGAATAAACGATAATTATCACCCTGAACACAGTCATGTTTTGCCGGCTTTGATTCGCAGATTCCATGAAGCAAAAATTAATAATCTCCCTGAAGTTACATGCTGGGGCGACGGCAGCCCGTTAAGAGAATTTCTATTTGTTGATGACTTGGCCGAATTGTGCGTGTTTCTCATGAATAATTATTCAGGCGATGAGACAGTAAACGCAGGAAGCGGCAAAGAAATTTCTATCAAGGATTTAACGCACTTAACAGCAGAAATTATCGGCTACAACGGCAAAATTTTATGGGACACTTCAAAGCCGAACGGGACTCCGCGCAAATTAATGGATGTCAGCAAAGCTCATTCTATGGGATGGCACGATAAAACGAGTCTCCGCGAAGGAATTAAATTATCATATGAGGATTTCAAGCGCAAATATAGAGAGTAAAAGCCGGGTTTAATGCCCGGTTTCTTCGTCTTCGTCTATGATTGAACCACCGAAAAGTTTATTTATCGCTTCAACTTTCAAATTTTCACCGATTACGACAATATCAGAATTATTATTTATAGCTGACTCTGTTACTTCATAGATTCTATTAACGACGCTGAAATTTAACACGCCATTTTTACACGCCGCAAAGCCTTTCGACCTCACAATATCGCCGTAACTGCCTGATAATAAATTTTCAAGTTTGTATATAAGCTCGTCGGGTGATGAAACTTTTATATTTGCCAGTGCTAGACTCGATAATCTTTCTTCGGGATTAACGGATGATTTTATTGCTTTATTGCCGTCTTTGAGAGTCAATAATTCAAACCATTTTTCGCGCGGCCACTTTGAGTAATGCTCTAACGGGAAATTTACGCCGTCTTTGATTGCAAGCTCGTTATAAATTTCGTTGAAGCCGTCTTGTGATAAACTTTCAGATTTCGATAATACAACATTTCCGGCAGAGTCTAACTGATCATTAAAGTATTCGGGATAAAAATTTTTCTCTTCCCTGAAATTTTGCGAGTCAACTATCACAACAGGAGCAAGCACGCCGATATTCTCATATGAAATTTTGCGCAGACTCTCCAGAATCCTTGAAGGCATTGCAACTCCGCTCGGTTCGACAATTATATAATCAGGATTCAAAGTGTTTGCTATAGTCATGACAGACAGCGAGAAATCCATATTCATCGAGCAGCAAATACAGCCTTCTGTAAGCTCATAAATTTTCATTGCGTCCTGATTCAATAATTTGCTGTCAACGTTTGAATTTCCAAATTCGTTTTCCACCACGACAAATTGACGGCCCGTCGCGCGTGTCATGGCCTTGATGAAACTTGTTTTACCTGCTCCGAGAAAGCCACTTATAATTAGTACCTGCATGATAAATAAATAAACGCCCTGCAATTTTCTACAGAGCGTCTCACAAAATTTTTAAATATTAAAGCACGACAACCGGTTTAATGAGATCTGCCGGCTTATTCTTCATGAGCATTAAAGCATCTTCGACGTGCTCAAAGCCTTTGAACGGGTGAGTAATTAATTTCTTGACGTTCAATTTTCCGCAAGCAACGAGACTGCTTAACTTTTCGAGTCTCAATCTTCCGCCGGGCATGAGTCCGCCTGCAATAACTTTATTTGACATTCCGCAGCCCCATTCAGCTCTCGGGATTGTTACATATGTTCCGCTGCCGAGATAGTTTACATTTCCGATTCTTCCGCCCGGTTTAAGGCATTTAATAGCGGGTTCGAATGTCTCAACGCCGCCGCCTGCAATGACAACTTTGTCAACGCCCTTGCCGTCAGTGAGCTTTAAAACTTGTTCGTCAATGCTGCCGTCCTTGTAGCCGATAAAATCTGTTGCACCGTAGAAAGCTGCTGCATCTCTGCAAACTTTGCGCGTTCCTACACAAATAATTCTGCTTGCTCCGTGAAGGTTTGCGCCCGCGACTGCCATTAATCCGACCGGCCCTATTCCGATTACTAAAACTGTGTCGCCAAATTCTACCTGTGCAAGTTCTACGCCGTGAAATCCTGTAGGCACCATATCAGATAACATACATGCTTCTTCAGGAGAAATTGAGTCGGGGAGGTGTGCTAAGTTCGAGTCTGCCTCGTTGACATGGAAATATTCGCCGAAAACACCGTCTTTAAAGTTTGAAAATTTCCAGCCCGCTAACATTCCGCCGGAGTGCTGGCCGTATCCTGCCTGCGCTTCAAGTGATCCCCAGTCAGGTGTAATTGCAGCGACCATGACTCTATCGCCCTTCTTGAAATCTTTGACGAGTGCGCCGACTTCATCAACGACTCCGCAGCCTTCATGACCGAGAATCATATTATGACGGTCTCCGATTGCGCCTTCCCAGACTGTGTGTACATCGCTTGTGCAGGGTGATAATGCAAGGGGCTTCACGATTGCATCAAGAGGGCCGCACGCAGGACGATCTTTCTCGATCCATCCGGCTTCACCGATTTTTAACATTGCGTAACCTTTCACGCTAAAATCTCCCTTCGTTGATTCTATAATTTGCTGTAATTGATGATTGTTTATTGTATAAAACTTTTTGAATTATAGCATAATATCATGACTCTATAAATGCAAAACCTTTTTATCGCTATTAATGGCGCGTCTTCCTGGGCGGGGAGGGGGTAAGGGGGACGGGCGTTAGGGGGTCCCCCTTGCATGAATCACAAAATTTTTTTATCGTCATTAATGGCGTACAAGCAGCGTCAAAGGCGAAAACCTTTTATCGCGTTTACTCCTTAACAAATCTAAAATTTTCATGGCCCAATGCTTTGCAATTTTCGCTTAATATATGCTGTATATTCCCTGATATTTCATCGGAAGCAACAAAATCTATATTTACAGAAATTTCAAGACTACCGCCAGTCATTAAATGCGGTATTATCTCATCTTTTATTTTGTCAAAATCGCGCGCAAATCTCGAAGGATCCAATTTCGCTGTCAAATAAAATTCTCTCGTCTTGTGTTCAGGTTCAGGAGTCGTAATTTTTTCTTGTTCGGGCTTGGTCGAGTCTTGCGGCTTTGATTCTTCAGGCTTCGGGATAAATTCAGGCTTCACAAGATATGACTCTTTATTCACTGACTCACACGAAAAATTATATCTAAAGTTTATATATTTACCGTCAGAATCTTTCGAGTCAGCAAGCGCAAAATATTTATCAGACTCTAAACCCCTTTTTATCGCAGTCTCAAGCACGCTGTATTTCGCGAGTTTCGGCAAGTAACAATATTGAGTCAAACAGTCCCATAAAGTTTTTACGCAAATATCATTCTTTCCGTCCCATAATAATTTATCAAGTTCGAATCTGAGATTTTCAGGTGCCCAGCTCGTATAAATTAAATCATAGTCTTTTATCGCTGACTCTGTGCGCTCGATTAAATTGCTGCCGTCATTGCTGATCCTGTACCGCTCAAAATTTAAATTCTTCAGATCTTGGCCATTTTCAAGACTTGGCACTAACAGCCATATCCAAACCGAGCATAATTTATTCATAATTTCATCGTCATAACGCTTTATATTCGCCTGAGTCTCCCGTATTTGACGCGAATCAAGATTCAAAATTTCCCTGTCATCACTTATCGAACGCCACGCAATGTAAAATCTCGCAATCTTCCTCAAGCCCTCTAAGTTTTCAGAGTCAGGAGCAAGAAAAACTAACATATTTTTGTGCATTCTCGGCGATCTCCCGCAGTCATTCATTATCTCTAGACAAAACTTTTTAGCAATATCATCATCACGGCCGTTATAAGATTTTGAAGGCGGCAATATAACGAGTCTCGCTCTCTGTTCATCTGTTACATCAAATGCACTGTCCGGGCAGACGTGAACACCTGAAAAAATTTGACCGCGATTCATTTTTCCCAAACGTTTAATTATTTCAGAGTCAATCTTCAAATCATCAACTTGTGAGGCTCTCTCGTCTACAGTTTTGCGGAGGGTCGGCCTCGTGTCGTACCAGAAATTATTTCCGTCAGAGTCAGAATATAAGTATGCAAGTGAATCCCTTAACGTGTTTAATGCGTCATTATAGACAGAAATATTTTCGCCGGGCTGAATCACTCCGAGTCTTATGCTCGCCGAGTCTATCCCTCTTTTTGTTTTCTGCTGTGATGGGCTTGAAGGCGCACTCCCTAACATGATTGCACGAGCTATCTTTATTGACGCGTGATCTTTGCCGTAACGTGTAATTTCTCTATCGTTTTTGCGGGGAATCGAGTCAAGGCCGTCAACTTCATTATCTATTATTGCGCTCCAAGTGTCCTGTGATGACAAAGATTTTATTAGATTCGTCCTGATATTCTGCTCGCTGAAATCTATCGAACCGGGCATTATTAAAGCGTTAGAGTCGCTCTTGTCCCATAAATTATATATCACACTCGCCATAAAACGCAGAACGCCTCGAGTCCTCTGAAAATTTTCAAGCGTCGACCACTCTTTATATAACCTGTCAAAAATTTCAGGGTGAATCGGATAGCATGATATTATTCTGTCCTTATATGATAATTCGCTGGCCTCAAAGGGAAAATCTTTCTTGTTGTAACGGTAAAATTTGCTGAATGAGTCCGCCGTTATGTCTCTTGCTTCCGGATTCGCACACTCCTTGAATAATCGCCGTCTCACAACCTCAAAACCTTCGCGGGGTTCTACAGGATTATAAATCGTCTCAATTCTGCCAAAAAATTTTTCTATCGTCCTGCAAATTTCTTTTCCCTGAGAGTCGGCAACTTCCATATCTGACTCAGGTATTGACGCAGCTATTAAACTATTTTTGCTCGTTCTGGCCGCTTCTGTTAATTCCTGAATGAACGTTATAAAATTTCCGAACGTACCAGCAGATAATTTTCTGTCATTCAATTTACGCCCATACGCTACTATCTCATCCATCAAGATTAAACACGGCCCGCAAGAGTCAAATATTTCACGCAAAACTTGTGATCCCGGCGATGTACCATCTTCATCATTTTTTCTGACGCGCTCAAAAATTGTCTTATCACCGGAAGACTCCGCAAGCTGTGCCGCCATTTCTCCCCAGAAAGTATTTATCTTTATGTCAGGGAAAACTTTTGAGACTCTCGCCTCAGACACATTTAATGCAGTACCAACAAGAACAGCAATATTTACACGAGGCAATGCAGAAATTTTCGCCTCATCAAGAATCTCACGCACAGACTTTATATTATTTCCTGAACGCATAAAATGATACAATGCAAGCATACTGTGAGTCTTTCCTCCGCCGAACGCCGTTTTTATCTGCATTACTGGGTCGCCGTCCTGATTTGTTACCCGCTTTGCTGCCTGAAGTAATAAACCCTTCATACCTGACGTTAAATATGTGCGCGAAAAAAATTCGTTCGGGTTTGAATACTCGTCCCGGCCTTCTCCGCTCGTTGACTGTGCAAGATCTATCGCAAAATCTGAATTCTTGTAGACTCCCTTCATTACATCATCATGAGGCGTTATTATTTCTCTCCAGCTCGTTAAGTTATTCATTTACTTGTTCGCCCTCCTGAAAATTAATTTCTTTCTGCACAAATGGCGATTTCTCGTTAAGTTTTGCAGCTTTCTTCACTATCTCCGGCCACGACGAAACAAGAGCATTATACGCGTATGACTCCTGATTCCATTTTCTGTGTTCGGCGATATTATAGAGTCTGTACGCTAAATCTTTCGCACGTTCTGCACTGCCCAAATTTTTTATAATGTTCGCGCATTCTTCATTTCCGCCCGTAGACATCGCATGAGTCAATTTCTGAGTCAATGCCCAAGTGATATTTAAATCTGCGTTTGACGGCAATTTTTCGCGATCCGTTAAATGTACTTTACCTCCGCTGGCAAACAAAACGCCCTTTTTCACAAGCGAGTCAACTGTTACATTTTTTGCGCGCGACAAAGTATCTGCCTCACCGTATGAAATCGTGTCAAAGCCCTTCATAGTGTAAAGCTCTATGCAGAATTTCGACTCTGCGTCCAAATTTATATTATCGGGATGTAAAATTTTATCGCGTTCATCATTGATTATTTGCAGGGCTTCCCGAATCGTTATTGCTTTGCCGTCTGACTCTAACACACTCGAATATCGCGAATATACAGCCATTCCCGGCCCTATCGCTGATTGAGTCATGTCTACTGGTGCTATGCTGCTTGCTTGAAGAGTCTTTAACGCCGACTCTAACTCTTTGTGCAACTCTCTCATAAATTCACGGCGGCTGATTGAATGCGCGTTTTCTGGACGTTTGCGGCACACTAACACTATCGACGATGCTAGAGAGCTTGTTTTTTTCTTCAACGCTGATACTAATTCCGTTCTCATCGGCCAAGTTCCAGTTATGACAAATCCGGCGTTAATTATTGCTGATAACATCGTCTCCCATGCTGAAGACGGCGAGTCAGAATCTTTCTGCTTATAAGCGTAATAAATCGTAACAGGGTAATCATCGCTTGCATAGAGATAAATTTTTTTGCAGGCCTCAAGCATTCCAGACTCGAAAAAATTTTTTGCCTCGTCCTTATTATCATGTCTGTAGGGAGTCGCAATTAATTCTTCATTCTTGGGAGTCGTCATAACTGCAAATAAATCGGGGTAAACTTTACGCAGATTCTTTCGCAGCCATATATAAAAATAGTCCGATAGATCAGCATAGCCGATATTGTCATAATAGGGAGGGTCGGTCGAGAT
>JAFSXS010000019.1 GCA_017443945.1 Synergistaceae bacterium | reverse complement strand
TCAAGCGTTAAATCATGAACAAAAAATTTTTATTAGGGGAGTGTATGATTATTGCGCTCCTCGTTTTTTTTGCGGTGAGTCAAGCTCATGCAGCACAAACTATTAGAATCGAGATCCCAGCGAAATTTTACAGTGCGGGAAATTCTTTCAAGCTCGGAAGTGTCGCAAAAATTACAGGCGGAAATCGTAACACACGAAAAATTTTATCGGATTTGACCCTAAACTCTGACGGAAATATTTTATCCCGCAATGAAGTCTTACGCGCAATTAGTGAAAGTTCAGCCAGCGACGCAAGAATCGAGTTATACATGCCGTCAACATGTCAAATAGAGCGTCCCGCCTACGAAGGAAATTTTACGGAGAGTCCAGCACTTAAACCGGCATCGAGTCTAATTCCTGTGATAAAATCTTTGTCATCATGGAACGGCGATGTAGAAGTCTCGGCAAATTCAGCAGTTCCCGACGGGCAAATTATTGAACCTTCAAGCATTATCCCCGGCACTCAATCTGTAAATTTGCAGTTCCGAGACAACACCGGCAGAATAAAATCTTTTCCCGTTCGCTTGACATGGTATCAAAATATTTTAGCGGCGTCTCATAACATCAAGAAGGGCAGCAGGATTAACGCGGGTGATTTAGTTTCCCGCAGAATAGCAATAAAGAGGCCGGGGGCTTATGCGTCAAATCCTTCTGAAATTATCGGGCTGGCAGCTAACAAAAATATCAAGCAGGGAGAAGCAATTTTACTCGCAAATCTCGTGAATTCTAACATTGTGCCAAAGGGGCGCAGGGTTAAAATAGTTGCAAGATTAGGCGCGGCTAGTGCATCAACTGAGGGAATATTATTAGACGAAGGCAGGCCGGGCGACGTTGTCAGGGTAAGACGTGCGGACAACAAAAAAATTATTCTCCGCGCAAAAATAGTAAATGAAAATCTCGTAGAAATTGAGGTGCTATAACAAGTGAGTCAGAAAAAATTTTTATCAGCAATATTTATTCTTCTCTTCGCAGCAAATGCAGACGCGGCTTCACTCTGGAACGATAATAGAAATTGGTTCGCAGACGCAAGGCCGGGAAAAGTAGGCGACGTAATAACAGTAATTGTCAACGAACGAACAGACGCTAAAGACGAGGCAACAACAGACGTTAGCAAAACATCAAGTCATTCTGTAAGTGATGGAACAGGGATTTTGCGATTCATCAGGAGTCTCGCTCTCGATACTTCAAGTGCAACAACAGGAGACGGCAGCATTGAACGCAAGCACCACGCAACGGCGACTCTTGCATGTCTAGTAACTGAAGTCTTGCCAAATGGGAATCTCGTAATCGAAGGTACGCGCGATATTAGAACGAGTGAAGAAATTTTACAGTTCCAATTAACCGGCGTGATAAGACCTCAAGACGTTACATCAGAGAATCAAATCAGCAGCCAGTTAGTAGCAAATGCAGAAATCGCCGTAAAAGGCAGGGGCATAATGTCTCGCACTCAGAAGCCCGGCATTATCTCACAAATTTTATTAACTATATTCTAGAGTCATGAAAAAATTTATAATTTCAATCGCGCTTATAATTGCGTTATCGTCGAGTTCATTTGCTGCCGTTAATTTGCAGGATATGGACTTTTCGCGCGTAAATCCTAATGTCAGAATCAAAGATATTACAGAAGTAGAAGGCGCACGCGGAAACCAGTTAACAGGAATCGGACTCGTTACAGGCTTGAACGGCACCGGCGATAATTCACAAATGGCTATACAAATGATGCGTAATTTAATGCGAAATTTCGGAGTTACACTCGACGCACGCTCAGTAAGGACTCGAAATATTGCGGTTGTTGCAGTAACGGCGACTCTTCCTCCTTATGCAAGACCCGGACAAAATATTGACGTGAACGTTAATACAATGGGTAACGCTTCAAGCCTTCAGGGAGGAATGCTCATTCAAGCACCGTTAAGAGCAGCAGACGGACAAGTTTACGCAGTTGCACAAGGCCCTGTCATGGTCGGCGGAGGAAGTGCTCAGGGTGCAGCAGCATCAAGGACTCAAAATGTCCCTACAGCAGGAAGAGTCCATAACGGCGCAATTGTTGAGCGTGAAGTCCCGTCAGATTTCACAACCGGCGGCCAAGTTGCTTTATTGTTGCGTGAACCTGATTTCACGACAGCGCAGAGAATCGCAGACGCAATTAATAGAGTCTATGGCGTTGTAGCTTTTGCAGTCGACGCAGCTAGAGTCGAAGTAAATTTGCCCGGTCAATATGTGCAGGCTCCCTCGGCTTTTCTCGCGAACATGGGAACTCTTGAAATTGAACCCGATACTCCCGCAAAAGTCGCAGTCAATGAGAGAACCGGAACAGTTGTAATGGGCGGCAATGTCAGAATCAGCGCAGTCGGAGTCGCTCACGGAAATTTAACGGTTGAAGTAGCTGACACCGCAAATGTAATTCAGCCTGATAACCCTCTTGCGCCTCCGATTGTTACAATGCGTACAGATATAACAGCCGATGAACAGGGTACAAGCATGATAGCAATGCCCGCTACAACTACAGTGCGCGATATGGTGAGAGTCTTAAATTCATTGGGAGCTACTCCGCGCGATATTATTTCGATTTTGCAGGCAATCGACAAGGCCGGAGCTCTTCATGGCGAATTAGTTACGATGTAAAAAAGGGCGTGAAAATTTTGATTTATACGAGTCCGGTAAGAGTTGTAGATAATAACGTTAATCCTGAAGTTCACAAGACCGCCGAGGCAAAAAAATTAAAGGAAACCTGTCAACAGTTCGAGTCGCTTTTATGGGCTAAACTTTGGAAGGATATGCAGAAGTCAGCAAGATCTATCAGCGGTTCAGATCAGGGCCGGCCATGGAAGCAAATGGAGGAGTTATCGCTAGAAATGGCGACAGATGATTTAGTTGCACGTTCTGATGGTGCAGGACTCTGGAAAATGTTATATGACAGCATGATAACTAAAGTTGCAGCAGATCAGGAAGCACGCGCAAGACGTGAAGCAGATGACAACGCGTCGAGATTAAATGTTCAGGCGTAAAAAAATTTTCTCCCCTGTCATGCAATAACGGCAGGGGATTTACTTTATTTCGCGAAAAGTTTTCCCGGATAAAATATATACTCAATCCAGCGCAAAAATTTATATTTCTTGTATAATTTCACGATGAATAACGGAATCAATACGGCCATAGCAAAGCAGAATATCAGCATCAAAATCGGTGTATTAATCCCTGAAAGCCTGCAAATTATTCTTAACGGTGCAGCGATAAAATTATGAATTGTGTATATGACCATGCTGTTTACTCCGCATAAAACTAGAAATTTATTATCAATCTTCAGCGCATGAAATATTATAAATAGTCCTAGACTCATGCAAACAGCTATAACCGTGCGTAATGGACTCAATCGGCCTAAATCGATTCCGTCCGCAAATAATATACTGGCAAGCAATATAAATATTACCCCGTAAAAAATTTTTGTATGAATTATAAATCTTGAACGCTCTAAAATTTTCCCCGCACAAAAATATAATCCGTAATAAAATTGTGTGAGAAATTCAGGCACTATCCCGCGAAAATTTATTATTACAGCACTTATTATCAGCCATAAGACATAATTTATTTTCTCGTTGAAGCTGAAAATTTTATCCAGCACCTTCACAAAAAATAATGTACATAGAAACCAGTAATTTTTGAAGCCTATAAACGGTATCGTATATAATTCGTGATAATCAGGGACTCTGAAACCGGCAGGATTAAACGAGGCAAATACAAATTTATTGCAGGCAAATTGAAGATACGAGAAAAACATACACGGAATATATAAATCTATAAAATTTTTTATGACATAATCACGAAAATTTAATTTCTTACGGCTTATCCCTGATACATAACCGGCTATCATGAATAATAACGGAACATGAAAACTATATACTAAGCTGCTTATTATGCGTGTAAATTTTATTTCGTTGAACCATCCTAAAGCATGACCTAATACAACAAATATTACTGCCAGTCCCCTAAGTGAATCGACATAAATATCCCTGAGACCTGAGACCTGAGACCTGAGACCTGAGACCATTATGGCGCATTAAAATCATTTGTCAAGCCCTCCAGCAAAAAAATTTTTTCTGCATTGTATTATATCCATAAATTATTACTTTATTTCGCGAAAAATTTTCACGGATAAAATATGTACTCAATCCAGCGCAAAAATTTATATCTCTTGTACAATTTCACGACCAATAACGGAATTAATACGGCAATAACAAAGCAAAATATTAGCATCAAAATCGGTGTATTAATCCCTAAGCCTGCAAATTATTCTTAACGGTGCAGCGATAAAATTATGAATTATGTATATTTACTCCGCATAAAACTAGAAATTTATTATCAATCTTCAGCGCGTGAAATTATAAATAGTCCTAGACTCATGCAAACAGCTATAACCGTGCGTAATGGACTCAATCGGCCTAAATCGATTCCGTTCGCAAATAATATACCAGCAAGCCATATAAATATTACTCCGCAAAAAATTTTTGTATAAACTTTTTCGAGATCATGTATTATACATTTATAAAGAGAATAGAGCAAATAGAAAAATTACAGATGAAAAATTTCAAAGGATTTTCGGTGTTAAGCGTAATACATTTTTTGTCATGCTTGATAAATTAGATCAACAACTTATAGAAAGCCATAAAAGTGGAGGACGTCCGCCATCGTTTGTGTATCTTCTTAGCTTATTATCGCAATTATCGTACTTAAGTACAACATATGAGATAATAAAACTTGTGAAAAAAACTTTGTGCTCATGTGAAGAATTTAAGCTCCATGATAAACAAAAATTGAAATAAGATGAACCTAATATTGTAGTAATCGACGCTAGCAGCTAAAAAGATGGCATCCGAATACTACAGCGGCAAAGTAATATTATAGGGGAAATTTTAGCGGGGGTCGTAATTATTTAAGCAAGCAAACTACCATTATCAGAACATACATGTGTAATAGCAGATAAAGGTTATCAGTGTATCAGAAAGCATATAACCGCAAATTTGTGGTATGTGTGCGACACGTTTTTTATAGCGTTTTTGCTAGGCCTTTTTCTCACCCGTAATTATAAATGCACGTTTCCGAAAGACTTTTACAAACTTTTTCGTGTATAATTGCATACATAATTTAATGAAAGGATTCTAGCGATAACGTAAAAAATTATGTTGAGTGCAGGAAAATCAATCGTTCACACCTTGACAAAAGGAGTTAATCATGCACAATAGAATCGGACTTCGGACGAGGCATAATTATTTATTAATATCAGCTTACCTGTCAAAACCTCCACTCGTTATAAATTAAATAAAGCCGCAAATGAATCATGAAAAATTTAATAAATATTTCGGGCTGCTAGTGCTCGTTGTTGCGTTATTAACTTTTGCAGCTATCACAACAGGAGGCTGCGGAGGTAGTGCAGGTCTTCCCGATACAATACCTGAAAGCGAGGACGTTTTTAATCTTGTAAATTTCGTAAAAGACTCATCAGTGAGAGCGAAAAAAGGCGATATTCTTTTATGGTATCAGGAAAACGGCGCAGATTTTCACGCTGAACTCGACAATAACCCCGTTTATGTAACACGACTCAGCAAAGCACTTGATGACGGCGCAGTATTGGCATTCATCAACATTCAAGCAGAAATGATTGACGTATTGACAGCCTCGCTTGATTTGAATCTCCCGCCCTATTTGCCTGATGACCCGACAGAATCGGAGTAAATTTATTTGACAGCGCAGACCTGATTACAATTACTTATACGTCAGGCGATGAAACTTTAACGCTTAATACCAGCGAGTCAGAACTCGACAGCAGAGACTTTGAAATAATTTACGTTTCCGGCGATGGAGTCATTCTTTCCAGCGACCCTAACTCGATTAATTATAATAAGATTTCTTAGAGTGGGCAGAAGCTCTTAACGGACTCAAAGCATATTCTGACGTGGCCCCGTCTGATGAGAATATAGCAAACACTTCAAGCCGCGTAAAAATTGCCGATACTGCGAGTGCTGTTTTTCCGGGATATACATACACTTTCAAGCCAAATATGCACGTTGAGCCGAGAGAATATTATTTCACATCGTCTTTATTCAAGTTCAACCGCAAATATAAAGCATGGCACCGCGACACAAGCATGGTATTTACTATTATTCCGGTTCATAGCTTTATCACTATATAGTGAAAGTTACAGGCGAGACAAACCCCTCACAGCAATACGCACACCTTTCAGAGACTACAGGATTCAAAATTTATGAAGGACTCGGCACTGACAAAATCGGCGTGTTTGAATTTCTCTATAACGATACTATTTTAGGCTATAACTATAGCGCAGTTTAGATCCGCAAGTATTCCAGTCGGGACAGTGTCAAGAGCTGCACCGAGAACACTCAATAATGCAATAAAGAAATCTACGGGCGAAACTTTTACTGATTATGAATGTGCAAGTAAATAAGGTTCAAACACTGCCGGATGGACTTGGATTTTCCAGAGACCTCAAGACGGAAAACGCGCAACAGAAGGCCACACAAATACAATTTGGACAAAATGGGGACGCAGAGATTATTCTTACAAGTGGGATAAAGATAATAACGCCGAATACACTATCCCTAGCCCCGCACATATAGCAGTTACTCAGTCAAAATTTGATTACAAGCCATCAAGAAGCGGCAAGATAACATTTAAAGCGTCTGACGGTGAAATCTGCGTAGTTGAAATTTTACAGGCAGGCAAATAATTAAATTTTTTCATAATAAGTATTTTATATTTTTTCTCGTGTGAGTGATTCTGCGGGGAAAAATTTTTTATATCTCTTATGAGTCTTTATTATCACACAAACGAATCAACATTTTTGTAGTTGTAAATGTAGTTGTAAAATTATTTTCTTGCTTGAATGTGCTGTGTGAAAGAATTTATTTGATAATCGCATTATAACATATCGCCAAATTACACAGAAAAATTTAATTTAATCGCATTATTCCCAATAATAAAGCAAATGAGATAATATATATCAAAAATTATTTATTATGAATCATGAAAGGATTGATTACACTGTTTAATGGTACTACGATAGTTTGTGTGAGGAAAGACTCACGCGTCGCAATGGCAGGAGACGGACAAGTAACTCTAGGCTCTCAAGTCATAAAGGGTAACGCTCGCAAGGTCAGGACTCTTTTGGACGGCAAAATTTTAGTCGGTTTCGCAGGAGGCACGGCAGACGCTATGACTCTTCTTGAAAAATTTGAAGACTGCCTCGAACAGGAAAAAGGCGACTTAATGAAGGGTGCTGTAAAACTTGTTCGCGAGTGGAGACTCGATAAAGCATTAAGACGGTTGGAAGCAATGATGTTAGCAGCAAACAAAGAAATTACGTTATTATTAAGCGGTGCCGGCGATGTCTTGGAACCTGAAGGCGATGTTGCGTCGATCGGTTCAGGGTCGGGCTATGCGTTGGCGGCGGGTCGTGCTTTACGTGAGTCAACTGACAAGACTCCCGAAGAAATTGCACGGCGTTCAATAGAGTTAGCGTCGGAAATTTGCATTTACACGAACAAAAATATCACTGTTGAGGTATTAGAATAATGGAGAAAAAAGTTACATCAGATTTAACACCAGCAAAAATTATCGAGCATCTAAATCGTTACATAATCGGCCAAGATAAAGCAAAACGCGCTGTAGCAATCGCACTCAGAAATCGAATCAGACGGCGGGCTTTACCTCCCGAAATCGCACATGAAGTCATGCCTAAAAATATTTTGATGGTCGGGCCTACAGGTGTCGGAAAAACTGAAATCGCACGCAGACTCGCGACTCTCTCAAATGCTCCGTTCGTCAAAGTTGAAGCTACAAAATTTACTGAAATAGGCTATGTCGGCAGAGACGTTGAGACAATGATACGCGATTTAACAGAATTTGCCGTCTCAATGGTGCGTAAAAGAATGATAGAAGAAGTTCAAGCACCCGCACTCGAACGCGCTGAAGAAAGATTGTTAGACTGCATTCTTCCACGACGCGAGCAAAAATTTTCTATGCCCGATTTTATGAGAGCTTTAACAAGTGCAGGCAAAGAGTCAGACGAGAAAGAAGAACAGCAGCCCGAACAAGAACCGCCAGCAGATAATAAAACGCGCGAACGATTCAGAAAAATGCTCAAAGATGGCAAACTTGACGGCCGTGATGTTGAAATCGAGGTAAACGACAATAACCCTTCATTGCCGATTTTCGGGACTCCAGGCATGGACGTAATGGGAATAAATTTAACTGAAATGCTCGGCGGAATGATTCCCAAGAAGACCAAGAAACGGCATTTGAAGGTTAAAGAGGCTTTACGAATCTTGCAGCAGGAAGAAGCAGAAAAATTAATCGACACTGACGCAATGGCACGTGAAGCTCTCGAAATGGCGCAGGAAGAAGGAATCGTTTTTCTTGACGAGATCGACAAAGTTGTTGTAAAGGGAGGCAGCTCGCACGGTCCTGACGTAAGCAGAGAAGGAGTCCAGCGCGATTTATTGCCGATTGTAGAAGGCTCGACCGTTCAAACTCGTTATGGGCCAGTCAAGACGGATCATATTTTATTTATTGCTGCGGGTGCATTCAGCGGCGTTAAACCTTCGGATTTGATTCCGGAGTTGCAGGGGCGTTTTCCCATTAGAGTCGAGCTTGAGCCGTTGAGCTGGGAAAATTTACAGCAGATTTTGACAGAGCCGGAAAATAGTTTAATTCGTCAGTATGAAGCGTTAATATCAACTGAAGGCACGGAATTAGTATTTACTCCAGAATCTACAGAAGAAATTGCAAAGCTCGCTCACAAAATGAATTCAGAAATGGAAGACATCGGCGCGCGCAGACTTCACACAATGATGGAGCAGTTACTCGAAGAAATCAGCTTTTCAGTTAGTGATATGGACGTCGAGAAAATCGAAATCACACCTGAAATGGTACGCGAAAAATTAAGCAGCTTAGTAGAGAATCGCGACATCAGGCGTTATTTATTATAGGAGGGATTTATTTATGGCTAGACATGATGACACCGACAAGGCACTAAATGAACTCTTGCGCAAAACTAGGCGGGTAGGGCGCGCTTTCCAGTCAAAGCAGGAGGGCGAACCGTTAAATTATTATCATTTGTCAGAATTATTGTCAGAGTTCTCGACCGCAAATGTTTATGTAGTCGACAAGTCCGGCAAAATGTTAGGTTATTTCTGGCTGCCTGAGTACAAATCTAAAGCGTTATCAGACAGTTTCAAAGATGGAGTAATGCCGGAAGAATTTGTTATCAGGATGAATCGCTGCCGTGACTCAGAAGTTCACGACGAGGACGCGTTTTTATTCGATGACGCTTATTCAGGTGAGAGACCTGAGAAACATTTAATGTACGTGCCAATTATCGGAGCAAGCGCAGAAAGACTCGGAACTATTATGCTTGTGAGATTCCATGCGCCTTTTCTCGTTGAAGATGTCTTGTTAGCTGAATATCTCGGAATGCTGGCAGGAATTGAAATTTTGAACGAGCGCGCAAAAGTTATCGAGGAAACTTCAAGAAATCGTCTGAGCGTTCAAATGGCCATGCGTGCGCTTTCATATTCGGAACTTGAGAGCATGAAACATATTATCGCTGAGTTAGACGGCCATGAGGGTGTAGCTATTGCCTCAAAAGTTGCTGACCGAGTCGGCGTTACAAGAAGTGTTATAGTGAATGCATTGCGAAAACTTGAGAGTGCCGGATTAATTGAGAGTCGCAGTCTAGGCATGAAGGGAACTTACATAAAAATTTTGAGTCCCCTTTTGCTTGAGTATCTGGAAAATGATAAATTTGATTGATTCTGAATGAGAGTCTATCTTGATACTTGCTGCTATAATAGGCCGTTCGACAAATCGCAGGAGAAAAGCGTTCACAATGAGAGTAATGCTATAACTGCAATTTTTTATATGGCAGCAAAAAATTATATTACGATCTTGGGCAGTGATATTCTGAGACAGGAAATTGGCGCAGTAAAAGATTCTGAGAAAAAAATAAAGTTGTCAGATCTATATACTTCTTTTTTGCGTGAAGAGATTCATTATAGAGACAATATAGAAATCAGAGCAAAATTTTTCATGACTGAGGCAAATATTAAAACTATGGATGCTTTTCACATTGCTTATGCAGAAGCCGGAGAAGTTGATTATTTCTTGACGACAGATTACAGACTGATAAAATCTTGTGAAAAACTTGCGCTTAATTTTAAAGTGGTTAATCCTGTAGTTTTTAGCTTAAAAATAGGAGGTCTTGAGCATGATTGAGTTAGATTATAATAATCCGTATGAAGTTCGTATGGCTGGTCTTGCAGCTCTTTCTAAATCACTAGGCCCTGTTGGTATGATTAAATTTATGCAGCAATTTGAGGAAAATCACGGCGACTACACCGCAGAAAAATATAATCAGCCCGACGAGCCTATAGACGAAATTATCGCAAAACTTAAGAAATACCGCGAGCAGGCATAAATAAAGCAAGTGGCCGGGTGTTAATGCCCGGTCTATAATTTTTCCATCCGCACAAAAATTTACTTTGACGCAGAAATATAATTGTAATAAAATTCTCTACGCAAAATCATTCAAACTTTCTAACGATTCAAATATTAGAGAGAATATATTATAAGGAGGATTTTTTTTGCGAAAACTATTCAATTATGCAGCGATTTTGATTCTTGTATACTCTCTTGTTGTTCTTTCCGGGGGGTGCGGTGGAAGTCCCGGTACTCCAGCAAGTAATAATACTGACGGGGGGGGGGGATCTGTTGAAGACATTAATAAAACTTTAGCAGTAACCCTCAGCAGCGACATGTCATCAGTCATGCACGGTAACGAATGGGCAGAATTAATTAACGAGTTCGAGGCCTCCGGAAGCGGCGACAAAATGCAGCCTCAATCATGGGTTTATTGCATTACTGACGAGGAAGAACAGACACTCCGCGAAAAATATAAGGACGATGAATTAAGCCTTGCATTTCTCGACGCTCTATTATTCGACGCAGACAGAATCAGCCGTGATTACGCAAATGAATATAATATTCTCTTGATTTATCCCGATGAAGATTATATTAACAGGACTCTTGAGGCTGTAGGGCGTAAAGGTAATTACGTAATGGAAGAGGGCAGCACAAAACGTCTTGAGTTATTCGCAATCGCAAAACGCACTATTGACGGACGCACGTTTTATTTCAATTATCAGGCCTCACTAGCCGGCGACGCAATTATATCCGGTGTCAGAACAAGTGATGATTTAGAAGCTACTTCAACGGACAATTACGCAAGCTACGAGCTTTCAGGGGACAAAGTTATATATTATGATTCTGACGGCAATATAATTTCTTCAAGCGACATTACTTCAGGCGATGACAAGAAAGAATCAACACTAGCTATTGAAGATGCAGACGGATTATTCTTCAATATTGACCGCTGGAGAAGTTATTATAACTGGTGCGCAAGTTTAACGGATATGGCAAACGAGTCAAACTCCGAAGCAAACGCAATTGAAGCACGCATGGCCGATGAAAATAATGAGCTCACAAAAATAGCAGACGCTCAGAAAGTAAATCTTGATTGCAATTACAGACAAGACGGTTATAGACCATGGGGAGGCGCAATCGGCGGAGACCAGGTCAATATAAGACGCAGAAGCCAAGTTGCAGTAACTGTTTACGCCTGCCATTCATACAAGTATCATAGCGATTATTATCTTGTACAGACAAACGCAACGACTACTCCGCTGAATTATCAAGATCAAATGGATCACGAATTTACTTGGCATCAGGGCGGCGGGGAATTTGGCCGTTATGGATAAAATTATGTTAATTATCTTTCAGGCTATACAGGCGTATTCGGATTTAACAGTTATATTTGCAGTGTCGTCGGCGGCAAAGAAAAAAGCGATCTCTCAAGCACTGAAGTCGGACTCGGAGATTATATCCCTACAAATGTCCCGAAAAATAAAACTTTCACGGAAGGCATGACATGGAGTGTCGGCGGAGAAGTCGGAACTATGAGTAATGCTCTCGATTTAAAAGTTACAGGCGGTGTCTCGCATTCATCAAGCGTAACATGGACAACAAGCGACTGGAAAATTTTAGCTTCTCCATTATCAGTAAATGATACAAATGTTGAATGGACAGCAGATGTTGAGGGACCTCATAACAGCGGGACTTGGCATGACGACACCACGAATCACGGCATCTACATGGGAATAAGTTCAACAGCAGCCTCAAGAGGATCCCTCAGCTTTAAGAGTGAATGGATATGGCAGGTCGATAAATCCATATGGAGCAAACAAGACACTAAAACACTTCTCATGAAAGTTAATTTCTTCTGGGAAGAGGGCTTCTGCTTTGGAGAAGGCGACGGCGTTACGTGGACTACTACTTACAGTTGGGACGGCGGACGAAGATATCCGAGATTTTATAAGCACCCAACCCCAATAGTAAATCTCGATATGCCTAAACATTCATGGGCCGAGAATAAAACTTTTAACATCAGCGCAGACGGGGATAAATCCGCCGGGCTTGGATTCAATATACTTTCTGAAGGCGACTGGACAGTGTCATCAAATGTAGACTGGATCACCTTCACGGAAACAAGCGGCAGTGCAACAGGCGAGAATCAATATCCTATAAGATTTCAGGTTGCTGAAAATAACGGTTCTCCCAGAATAGGCAAGATAACATTCACTGCTAAGGTTGGAGACAACTTAACGGAAGAAACAGAACTTAGAGTTACTCAAGCAGGAAAATAAATATTTATTCCGCAAAAAAAGGGACAGGGCGTTAAAACCTTGTCTCTTTCTTGATTCTAATGAGGCATGAAAAATTTTAATCTTTCACCCAGTAAATATTATCGAGCAATTTCTAAATTTCCCAACTTCTTGCGCTGGTAGATCTCCTTTTCTCGAATACATGAGCGTGATATTATTCTTGTCCCTGCATTGATGTATTGAACGCCATAAAAGATTATCCCTCTGTCTGTCAGGACGCTTTATGTTCAGATTTTCGCCGAGTGAATAAAAGTTTTTCCGCACAAAATGCACCGACATTACTCTATCAAGTCTGCGCGCTAATTCTGAGAGCCTGTAAGACTTATCGCCCGCACGCCTGAAATTATGAGCCGCCTGCAGGATTCCTGTTGAAAAAGTGTAGAGTGCCGGTGTCTTGGATTGCGAAAAAATAAATCATCAAGCGTGTAATCACCTAAAGTTGTAAAAATACTGCCCCACAAGGGGATATTTTACATGAGCAAGCATTACAAAAAAATTTATGGAATACCAGCAAGAATGTCAAAACATGAGCCTTAATAATGGGCTATAGGCCAATGCGTATATATCTAAATATATGAATAAATGACTTGGGCTTACATTTTCATAGAGTAGCCCAACATAAAATATTATAGGATTTTACAGATCATCGGGCAAATATGAAATGGGCAACAGATTTTACGTTTTTATGGCCGAGTACGTTATCAATAGCCTTGAAGAGCCGATCACAAGTGAAAAATTTGATACTTCAGCAGGTGCGCCTATGTAATGATAGACAGAACATACAAAATGACACCGTTTGAAGCGCGTAGAAGAAAATAGCCGTAAATGTTACAAAAAGAGCCGATTTTCGGATTTGAACCGAAGACCCCATCCTTACCATGGATGTGCTCTGCCGGCTGAGCTAAATCGGCTTGATAATAAAAAATGGTGGAACATGGATTTGAACCATGGTAGACTCCCGTCGACAGATTTACAGTCTGTTGCCATTGACCACTCGGCCATTCCACCGTCTTTAACTTATGGAGCCGGCAAGGGGACTCGAACCTCCGACCTGCTGATTACAAGTCAGCTGCTCTACCAACTGAGCTACACCGGCTAATTAAATCAATCAACAACGAATAGAAATTTTACAGTGCAAAACATAATCTGTCAAGTTTTACGCGCAAATATTTACATAACGTTCACTATTCAAAATATCGAGCATAAATTTTAACGGTGTAAGATCAACTCTTTTAATCATCGCAAAAACTCTCGGCGATACACCGCTGACGAGGCAAACTCCCTGCTCATTGAATGTTACGGGCTGCTGTAAATGTCTGCTGTCGGCGTTCCAAAAAATTATCTGCGGCAAATTATAATTATGTTCGCTAAAAATTTTCTTTGCGTACTCAAAATTTGTCAGGCTCGAATCTTCCGTGCAAGAGTCAAATTCCATGTCAGAAATTATATAAAGTCTCGCGGGCATTTGTTCGGGCGGAATATTATTTTTCACGGCGGTATTCAATATAAGCTCAAAAACTTTCTGCAAATTCGTATTAGCTATCTCGTCGAAGCTCTTGCAATAATTTACACGCTCATAAATATCATTGCCCTTAATCGCAACTAATTGGGGATTCTCTGAAAAAGTTATGAAATGATTGTGAAATTCTCCCGTGCTGCGTTCTGCAAAATAAATCCCCAGTGATAGCGCAACAGAAATCGGCGATATAATTTCGTCTTTCCGATACATTGAGGCGGAACCGTCTATAACTGCTAAAGCGTTTTCACCGTTCGTAAAATCTTCGAGCGCTTCCCATGTTGTATTAATTGCTTTACGTTCTGATTCTGATATTTCGTCCTTTTTCCAGCGAACAAAAGGTAAAATTATTTCGTATGGCGCAAGAGTTCCGGTATTCATTGAGCTTTTACCCTGTGCAACATCTTCGAGAAATTTATTATAGCGTTTGCCGTCATTCCTGATAAAAGCCTGACGATATTTGAACATAGCTTTTGAGGGCTGCTTTGAGTAATCGAACGTGTAATTTTTCTCGCGTAAATTGTTCTCGATTAAATCAAGTTTTGCGCGTAATCCCGTTAATAATTGCCTGTACTGCTTGGAATTCATTTCTAAAAATTTTGCAATTATATGCGCATAATGTCTTGTTTGCTGGCTTGATGCATTTATTGACGGCAGCCACTTTGAAATTAACGAGTCGCTCTCTAAATTCGATTTTATTAGATTCAGCGCGTAATTTCTGCAATTTGTATCGAGCAGGCACAATAAATCGTCCCATCGGCCGTATTCGGGAATCAACGCGATATTTTCTGTGATTGAGTCGGGGTTATTTTTTGCAAGCCATTCAAGAATCACACGAAAAACTTTGCGTTCTCCGAGTCCCTGCCGTATGTCGCGCGCGTAAAATGCTGTTCGTAATGCTAAGTCGGGATTCTCTGCAAATGCACGCATGAATCGTAATTGTATTTGTTCAGGCTCTGAATTTCGCAATGCCCCTATAGTCGCAAAAAGGTCAAGACACTCATTACCCGCAGATTTGTATGTAACTGCGAAATTTTCTGTAAGGGTTAAATTTGCTTCGTTCTTAAGTTGTTCGAGCATAAATAATAATCCTCCTGAATAGTAGACAAGGCGCAATTTTCTTCTCATTATAAAAATGAATTTGCCTGTAGGAACTGCTGTATGCGCCTTTATAATGTCAAAGCACAAAATTATATTTACAGTATAATATTTAATTGCTGTAAGTGCTTTTATGTGAGAAATTATATCATGAAATTAAGTCCGTGAATATTGGCCAAAAAAGTTGCGAATCTTTCAAAGCCGATTGCAATTGTTCTGCGTTAATGCCCGAAATAATTCGCGTGATGAATAAAATACACCATTCACAGCGTTTCAATGTTAATTATTCTATGTCAAGTGCTTTTATGAGGGAAATTATATCATGAAAATTTTATTTGCGTGAAAAACTTTTAACGTGCATTTATAATTACGGGCGATAAAAAACGAGTCGCACACGTACAACAAATTTTTTAGTTTTTCGAAAATGTTCACAATGTCAGGAGCATTTATAGTGTAATGATCATAAAAAATTTATATCTCTGTTATCATGTTAATAAATAAAAAATTTACTGCAACAAAAAAATTTTCCCGCGCGAGTCCTTGCGATTAAATTAATTAATCAACATTTTCGTATTAGTAAAAGTATTAGTAAAATCTTTCTCGCTGCTTATAATTTGGAATGAATGAAAAAATTTGATTCATGTTTGAATATTATAGCATTTAAATTTTGTTAGTGTGCGTTGCAAAACTTTCTGCATGTACGAATTTTATAATTGGCAATGATTATTTATTTTCACGATGTGTGCATATAGTTCGTGCTGTCCGCTGAAATCGTAAGAATCAATAAACTGCTTCCCGGCTATTTTTATATATCAGGAGGAATATTTATCATTAACTCGTTAAACTTTTATTGCCTTCACGATGTGTGCATGTAGTTCGTGCTGTCCGCTGAAATCGTAAGAATCAATAAACTGCTTCCCGGCTATTTTTATATATCAGGAGAAATATTTATCATTAACTCGTTAAACTTTTTCGGAATCAATAATACATTTATGAAGAGAATAGCGCAACAAAAAAATTACAGATGAAAAATTTCAAAGGATTGTCGATGTTAAGCGTAATACATTTTTTGTCATGCTTGATAAATTAAATCAACATAAAAGGGGAGAACGACCGCCATCGTTTGTGTATCTTCTTAGCTTATTATCGCAATTACCGTACTATGGAAGATATTGCAAATGAATATGAAATTATTGGCTTCATGTGAAGAATTTAAGCTAAAAACTGAATGTGAAATTAAGCGGCTAAAAAAGTGGGGCATCAGAATACTACAGCGGCAAGAAAAAGAAAAGCTCAAATAGTAATAAATTTATTGTAGGCCGTAATTATTTAAGCAGCGCTAACTACTTATGTGTAATAACAGACAAAGGTTATCAGAAAGATTCATAAAATAGTCTTCATCCCAATAAACATTTTCGGAAAACTATGACAAAATATTTGTTGTATATGTGCAACCCGTCTTTTTCCCCGCCTGTAATTATAAATGCACGTTTTTATACAGCAAAAATAAACTCATTGACGCAATCACTAACAAAGCATTAATATATTCATAAAATTTTTACACGAAAGGAAGTAATTTATTTATGCTTCAGGAAATCAAATCATCGCAAAGCATCGCAGAACTTGCAGCAAACGTCGATAAATTAACCGGCGACATCACAGAAGAAATCACACGCGCTGTACAGGGGACTCTGTATAATCTCACTGAAGAAAGATTGTATAAGCTCAAGAACGACGCAGATAAAATGATCCGCGATAAAACTTTATCAGAGACAGAAAAATTTATCAGGTCAGAGAGCAATAAACTTCAGGAAGAAATCAAGACAGTTATTACTGATGACTACACGTTGTTAAATCGCGTCAATTCACGTGCAGACGAAATTATTAATTCCTGCTCCGAAAGTCTAAGGCGCATGAGAGAACAAATTAATTCAGCACAAAATATTAATGGCCTTCAAGAGTTCGGAAGCGCAAAGAATCCCGAATTAGCAAATCTTGTCGGAGAAATGCTCGCAAAATTCGTTGACTCGCAGTTAGAGCCCCTGAAGGAAAAAATTAACTCTCTCATTGTCAGCAAAAAATTTAACGAGGCCGAATCACTCATTAACGAGCAGGCAAAAACTTTAAAGCAGGAAATTATCAGTGTCCGCAGTGAAGGAGCTTTAATCGGCAAGGTAAACGATGTAACAGAATCTCTCGCGAAAAAAGTAAAAGATGCCCGCCCCGGTTTTGCTAGAGCGTTTTTCACGTTTATATTAGTTGTCGTTATTATTGCCGGCGGAGTCTTTGCTTACGATAATTATTACAACGAGGGGAAAATTTTAGAGCAGTGCAAAACTTTAGTTCTTGAGCTTACAAATAAATTCAACGCGAAATAAATAAAAATGGGGCTTGGCCGCGAAAAATGGTCTTGCCCCGATAAAATTTTATAACTTGAAGTAACTTGCTGCGTCCTTGAGTTCGTGCGAGAGTTCGTCTATTGTCTTGGTCTCGTTGAAAATTTCTTTAACGTTCTCGGCAATTTCTGCTATTGAAGCAGTTGCCTGCTCGTCTGCTGCTGAGGTCTGCTCGGAGACGGACGCTAATTCATTCACAGCATTTGAAATCGTCTGCCTGATTGAGTCTAATCTCGTTGTTATGTCGGAGACTGAAGAAATTTCTACGAGGGATGACGCAATTTCTTTATCGAGCAGATTAAATTTTTCCTGAGTCGTTGACAAAATGCCGCGTTCCTCGTTGATTAATTCTTCTACTTCTTGAGCTTGCGCAACACATTCACCGGAAAGCTGCTTTATTTCTTCGACAGTGTCATTAATTGACTCTGCTGCCTCGTTTGATTCTTCTGCGAGTTTCTTAATTTCTGCTGCGACGACCCCGAAACCTTTTCCTGCCTCACCTGCGCGGGCTGCTTCGATTCCTGCGTTGAGTGATAATAAATTCGTCTGTGATGCAATTGATGTTATCATGCCGATTTTCTCGCCGATGTTCATAATAGCTTGATTCGTTGCTTTAATTTTGCCTGCTATTACTTCAATGGCTTTATAAGATTTCACGGACGAGTCGGCGGCTTCAGTTATGCATTGTCCGGCGGTTTTGTTAGCGTCATTCATTTGTGAAGAAATTTCGCTAAGATTATTCACGTTCGAGACTGCCTGCGAGATAATTTTTTCCATGTCAGAAATATTTTCGCTGATGTCATGAACGCTCTTGACCATTTGAAATGTTGACTCAGATAATGACTTCATTGTTTGTGAGATTTGATTTGCAGCGAATGATGAATTTTCCGCAAGTGATTCAGTAGACGTTACTGTCTCTGTGAGTTCGGACGCTGAGTCTAATATTCTGCCGATTGAGTCATTTAACACGTGTTCGAGTTTTTCAGCAGAGTCTAATAATTGTGCGGTCTCGTTGATTCTGCTGTCGAGCAAAATTTGTGTGTCAAGATCTCCGTCTGATAACTTCTCGATTTCTGACGCAACTTCTTTCAAGGGGTCAGCAACTTTTTTCGCCACGATAAGCGCAATAATCGAATAAATAATTATCATTGCAGCACTTACAGCGAATATCATTATATAAATGCTCATTGAGGCGGCTCTAATTTGTGTTGCAGGTTTGCCGGTGAAAGTCATTCCCACTATTTTGCGGCCATTTGAGAGCGGCATATAATAAACGTGATAGACAAGGCCGTTAATTTTCACGTTGTCGGAGTAATAATCTTCTCCGGCACTTACAGCACTCCAGACAGCAGCAGACGCAGGAGTCCCCTCGATTCTTTTGCCGTTAGAGTCTCTAATCGTTGTCATAAATCGTATATTGCCCTTGAACAACGTAAAATCAAAGCCGGTTTGCTTCATTACGTCAATATATTCAGGGTCATACTCGCAAAAATCGCCGTCCATGTTTATATTATTCTTGAGGTCGTACTCATAGTATTCGCGAAGAGCCTTAGCCGCAAGAATTAGAGACTCTTTTGTGCTTGACTTGAGAGTGTTGACAACGATTCCAGAATTTACGAGAGCAATAATAACAACCGCGCTTATTAACGGAGCAAGCGCAAAAATTATCATCATTGTACGCAAACTCATATGACGTTTTCTAGCATATTTCTTCATCTGATGCTGCCCCCTTTATAAATTACTCGTCGCCCATTCCGATTAAGTCAAATTTTTCTGTCGAGATAATAATTTGCTTGACCGGCCATGAACATTTAACGCAGATTGCACGTTCTGACATATCATAATACCAGCCTTCGCGCGCATTTTCCCATTCATCACGGACAAGGAACCGCGAAATTTTTTTATCGTCAACACTGACCCAGTACGCGCCTTTTTCTTTGCTGATGACTCGTAAATTTATGCGTTCGATAGTTGATTGATAGCTGCCTTCGGTCGTGAAATTTATAATTTTGCGTTTGCCTGCTTTGACGGAAATTTTTACGCGTGAATAACCGCCCCTTTTGTAATTTTCTGTGTGGCCGTCGTCGTCGTAAAAAATAAATTCGCTGTCATCATCGCAGGAAATCAGGAAATCTAAATTTTTCAGCGTGTCAAAATTTATGCGCTTGATGTCATTGCTTGTGCAAAAAATTGCGTTGCCCCTCATGAAAACCGGAATGCTTGAATCATCAACGGGAATCTCTATCACTTGACCGCCGCTATAAGATTTGAGATTATTATTTATGTCGTACCAGTTACAACCAGACGGCAAATAAATTTTTCGAGTCCTTGCGCCCTTCTCGATTACGTTAGCGACTAATAAAGCACGTCCGAACATGAACGTTAAATTTTTGTCGTAGTAAGTGTTAATGTCATCAGGAAATTCAAGAAATAGCGGTCTCATTGCGGGAAGTCCGTTAATGCTTGCTTCATACATGAGTGAATACAAATAAGGGAGCATTCTATAACGTAATGCAAAGGCTTCACGGATCAAATTTAAATTTTCCTCATACATGAAGGGTTGTGTTACTGTGTTGTCGTTATTTGCTGAATTAAGAGTAAATCTCGGCTGAAATATACCATTTTGAATCCAGCGCAATAATAATTCTGACTCAGGAGCACCGCCAGCAAAGCCGCCAATGTCGCAGCCCATATTTGCACAGCCTGATAAACCCATTCCGATAATTGTTGCAATATTAAATTTCAATGTGCGCCAGTCAGTTAAATTATCGCCGCCCCAGACTTGTGCATAACGTTGAATCCCTGCAAAACCTGCGCGGTTAATTACATACGGGCGTTCATTAGGGTAAACGTTTTTAATTGCCTGAATCGCCGTGAATGCCATCATGTTAGAGTGAATAATTTTGAGTTCGGCCATTGTCCCGCCCAGTGAGTTATTGTCGCAAAATGCCTCGCGGTCTTCTATGCCGTCCATCTCGCAATTATCGTTCCAAACAGTTTTTGTACCCTTGCGCAAAATATTTTTCTCTAGGAGTTCACGCCATGAGTCGCGCCCTTTCTGACTCGTGAAATCTATAAATCTACCTTCACCGCCCCACCAGCGCCCGTAATAATCGCTTTTGCCGTCAGGAGTCTTTATGAACGCGTTATTTTTCTCGTAAAAACTTGCATACGGGTGATTCTTGAGGACTCCCGGCTTTAGGTTGCAGATTACGTTAATTCCGAGTACATTCATACGCGCAAAAAATTCTTCAGGGTTCGGAAAACGTTTATAATTCCAATTAAATGTGTAGCGCAAATTATCTTTCTCGCCGCTTGAATATCCCGACGCAAGCCAGAAATTATCAATATAAATTTTTTCGCGCAAATGTTTATCAATGACTCGATAAATTTCTTGGTCGCAGTTTTCTTCGAGTTCAGCATAATACATCGTTGACGCGCAATAACCTAATGACTGCTTTGTCGGGAGAATCGTACGCCCTGTCAGCCACGTATAACGCTCAATAACTTTTTTCATGTCGGGGCCGTTAATCAGGAATAAATCAATGTCTCCGCCGTCAGTCTGGTAATAATTATAACGTTCCCAGTAGCCGGAAATTTCTTGACCCAAGTCAAACACGCAGTCATAAGAATTATTATAGAAGAGTCCGAGCGCGTGCAAATTGTCTTGATTGACTCTTATATAAAATGGTATGTGCTTATACATCGGGTCGCCGTTTTCGGGGTCATGGCCGATAGCGTCTTTAGGGGACATTCGCAGACGCCTAAATTTTTTGTCAAGGTGTCCGGTTTTCTCGCCGAATCCGTAAAAGAAATCTTTTTCTCTGTCCATGCAGGAATAATGACTCAATCTTCCTAATTGGTCGCGTTCAAAAGCTCGTTCGGGCAAGTCGCGATAAATGCAGATATTTTCATGATTGTACAACGAGAAATTAAGCGGCGATTTGTTCATCACGAGTCTTAGAGTCCGAGTCTCAAATGTTAAATTTTTCTCGTTCTCCTGGCAGGAAATATCAAGTGCGTTAATTCTTGTGCGCTCACCTGCAAATAAATTATCGAGTTCATCAGGCCAAGCAGTATTTATTAACGCGTAAGAACGTTCAACAAATTTTTTCTCGAATGAAACGCGGACTCTTATAACGTCATCGGTCATAAAAATTAGCAGAATATCAGCGTTATCGGCGTGAATGATATAGCCGTTATTTGTTTTCTCAAGTGAGATAAATTTTTTTACGAGCATAATTTTACATACCTATTAAATCAAAGTCTTCAAATGAGATATTGAGTGAATAATTTTCGCGGGGGTTCTCATATTTTACGAGTACAGCGCGTTTTGTCTGGCTGTAGTACCAACCTTCGGAGGCAGAGTCAAATTTTTTGCGGTTCAAGAAGTGTTCAAGTTTTCTATTTCCGAGACTAACCCAGAACGGGCTGCGATCTTTCCTGACTGCTTCAATAGTAACGCGCTCGATTGTGTCAGTGTATGAGCCTTGCGAGTCAAATTCAAGTTTTAGGACGCTTGAGCCTGACATTTTTATGTGAGTCTTACGGAACACGCCATTTTTGAAATCATTGCTGACTCCGTCGTCGTCATAGAGCGTAAAGACTCTTTCTTTATTGTCAGGAGTAATAATCAAGTGCAGATCCGTTACTTTGTCATTTGCCATGCTCATTAAAATATTTTCGGCCATAGGGATAACTGCTCCTTCTCTTATGAACATGGGAATGCTAGATAAATCTACGGGAATATCAATAAATTGTCCGCCCTCATAGAATTTATAATTATCGTTGAAGTCATACCAGTTAGACCCAGACGGCAAATAAACGCGTTTAATTTTTTCGCCAGGCTCGATTACATTTGCGACGAGAATATCACGCCCGAACATAAATTCAAAACTTTCATCAAAGACTCGCGAATCATTCTGAAATTCATAGACAAGAGCGCGCATAATGGGAGCACCGTTTAAATTTGCCTCGTACTCAAGCGAATAAATATAAGGCGTAAATTTATATCTCAGCAAAATAGCTTCACGAATCAAATCGGCCGAATCTCTGAACATCCACGGCTCAGTAACTGTATTATCGTTGCTTGCAGAATGAATCGAGAAACGAGCTTGGAATATTCCATTTTGCACCCATCGCACAAATAATTCTTCACTAGGAGCAGGCCCCGCAAATCCGCCAATGTCTGCGCCCTCGTTGGGTTGACCTGATAAGCCCATACCTGTAATTATGGGAATATTATATTTGAGAGATTCCCAGCTTGTGAAATTATCTCCGCACCATGTCTGAGCGTATTTCTGGATTCCTGCGCTGCCTGACCTGCAAACGATATAAGGCCGTGCATTATTGTTGTGTTCGCGTACCGCATCGCCTCCGATTTTGCACATTAGAGTCGACATTAACGGCTTTAACTGCGCGATAGTTCCGCCCTTGCCGTCGAAATCAACGCGTGAGTCTTTATCAACTAAGCTGTCATACTCGCAATTGTCGTCCCAAATTGAGTCCGTGCCTACGTCGATAACATTTTTGATTAAATACTCTTTCCATGCTGAACGCGCGTCAGGTTTTGTGAAGTCCCAGAATGCGCCAGTACCGCCCCACCAGCAGCCATAAGCAATTTTTGAAGGGTCTTTGCTGTCCTTAACGAATACATCACGCGAAAGAAATTCATTAAATAACGGGTGCACTAGCAAAATTCCGGGCTTAACGTTCGGGACATTCTGCGCGCCTCGTTCGTTCATTGCTGCAAAATATTCGCGGGGATTCTTGAATCTCGTAGTGTTCCATGTGAAAACGCACCTTTTGCCGTCAACGCTCGTGTAACCTGATGACAAGTGAAAGCCGTCAATCGGGAAACCTTCAGCCTTTATCGTGTCAATAAATTCTAATACTGCATCGTCGCTGTCCTTCTCAAGTTCGGGATAATACATTGATGAACCTTGATAACCCAGCGCTCTTTTTGGCAACAATGCAGGTCTGCCCGTCAAGAGCGTATAATTATTGATTATCTGCTTGATTGAATCTCCCGCAATAAAGAATAAATCAATGTCTCCGCCGTCTGACTGCCAATAACTGTAACGAGGCCAATAATTACTTTTTTCACAGCCCATGTTGAACACTGACTCATAAAAATTGTGATAGAAGAGCCCTAACGCTTTATGATTCGCGCGCATGAGTCTTATATAAAATGGTATGTGCTTATAAAGTGTGTCGCATTTTACGGGATTATAGCCCATTGCATCTGTTGCACGCTGACGCAGAAATGATTGATTCTTGTTTAGGATTCCGGCCTTCTCGCCAAAACCGTAAAAGCAGTCATCTTCATTCATTCGGCTGTAGTGGGTTACGCGATTATTTGAGTCAAGCGTGAAAGGATTTCCGGCCAGTGATGAATAAATTTCTGTCCCGTCAGAGTCATAAAGTCTCATGCAAATAGGATCCTTGTCAAATTCGAGTCTTAATTTCGCAGTAGAAAGAATTATTTGCGATTCAGTCTCGTTAAAGTCAGGGCAAACGGGGGTAACTCTGACTCTTTCGCCGTCAAACAAAGAATCTAATCTATCAGTCCAAGCAGTAAGAGCTAAAATATATGACTCCTCGTCAAATTTTTTGTCAAATGAAGTTCTGACTCTGATAATTTCGTCGGTCAAGCAGTAAATTTTTATGTCAGCTGAATTAGTGTGAAGTATGAAGAAATTTTCTAGTTGTTCGGAGTTAATAATTTTTGCGCATATTTCCATTATAAATATTTACCTCCTGAATATAAAACGAGCGAGACTCAATGTCCCGCCCGAAAATTTTTTATCTCGTCCAGCCCATACCTTTAATTAATCCCGTCCAGTAAGGCAGACTCAAAGCTATTTGCGGAATATATGTAACGAGCATCAACGAAATAAACATTGTTATAAATATCGGCACAATATATTTCGTAACGCCCTCGATCTTGACATTTGCAACACCGCAGCCAACAAACAAACACGAGCCCACCGGAGGAGTAACTGAACCAATGCCCAAATTCAATATCAGCATTAATCCGAAATGTACATCACTCATTCCAATACGGCGCGCAATCGGCAAAAATATCGGCACAAAAATTAATACCGCCGGCGTTAAGTCCAAGAACATCCCCATAACTAGCAAAAATACATTCATAATCAAGAGAATCACATAACGATCCTTTGAGACTCCCATAATCATTTGCGAAATTGCGTTAGGGATTCCAGTTCGCGCCATTACGTAGGCCATTATCGACGACGCAGCTATCAAGAATAAAATCGTTGCAGAGCTCTTCATCGTGTCAGCCAGCAAATTATAAAGAGTCTTTAAGTCCATTTCTCTATAAATCGCAGCTAATAAACCGCAATATAAGCACATAACGACTCCGGCCTCTGTTGCTGTGAAGATTCCCCATAAAATTCCGCCCATTACAATAATTACTGCAAATAACGAGGGCAAAGCGTCAATCCAAATTTTTAATGCGCTGTCTTCCTCTTTTACTTCTGATTTCTTGTAACCGAGCTTAACTGCTAAGAAAATCGCCATTATCGCAACTGCAACGCCCAGAATGCCGCCTACAAAGTAACCGCCCATAAATAACGCCGCAACAGAGACACCGCCCGCTGTAATCGAATACAAAATCAACGGCCCTGAAGGAGGAATTAATATACCAGTCGGAGCAGAACAAATATTTACTGCCGCTGAATAATCCGGGTCATAGCCTTCGTCCTTCTCTAACGGTGAAAGAATCGAACCCATTGCAGAAGTCGCCGCTACCGATGACCCCGACACAGCCCCGAAAAACATATTTGCAAGCACATTTGTAGCCGCTAAGTAACCGGGAATTTTTCCGACTAAGAGTCTTGCGAGTCTAACGAGTCTGCGAGCGATTCCGCCTTTGTTCATGATGTTGCCTCCAAGCGAGAAAAACGGCAGAGCTAATAACGAAAACGAGTCAAGCCCGGAAAAACATTTTTGTGCAGCAGTAAACGCAAAACCTTCAAGAGTCGTAACTCCGCTCACACATGCAGCAACAACGGACGCGATTCCAATTCCCGCAGAAATAGGTACGCCCGCAAACAACATGATAAAGAATGAGACAAATAATACTACTGTAGCAGTGATTACCATGATTAATTTTCGCCGCCTTTCTGTGTGAATGCCTGAATATACTTGAGAACACGCGCAATAACTATCATGACCCCGCAAAGAGGTTCAATCAAATAAAGCGTCTTCATAGGGATTCGCATAACTGATGAAACATTTGTAGCGGTGCTTGATAATTTGAGTCCTCCGTAAATAAACACGTAAATAACAAAAAATAATATGCAGGCTTCAATAAATAAATTTAGTACGACCTTGAAGAAACCTTTTGCACGATCAGAAACGAGAGTCAATGCTAAATGCTCATCACGGTAAAAACAGTAAGCCGAACCGATCATACCCGCAATAATTAAGACATAGCGCAGTAACTCATCAGTAAAAGTTGATGGATTCTTCAATACCCAACGGCTGAAAATCTGCCACGTTCCAAACGCTACAAGAATGAACATAGATAATGCCATCAAGAATCGCATAACGGAATCTAAAATTTTCTCTAGTGTCTTCATGATATTATTTCGCTGCTTGGATTCTTTCTACAAATGCAAATGTTACCGGGTCTGCTGTCTTGAGTGCGTCATAAAGGGGCTTGACTGCGTTTTGGAAAGCTGCTTTGTCAACGTCCTTAACATATTCGACTTTATTTCCGACCTGTGCTTTAACGTCGTCCTCAAATTTTGCCCAGAGTCCGCGATAATTTTTTACCATTTCGGCGGCTGTATCGTTCATAATTTTTTTCTGGGCATCGCTCATTTCGTTCCAAACTTTAGCGGAAATTACGATAACGTCAGGAATCATTGTATGTTCGTCGTAGCAATAAAATTTAGTAACGTCTGCATGATCTCTCAAAGCAGTAATATTATTTTCTGCTCCGTCAATGACTCCCTGCTGCATTCCGGTGTAAATGTCGCTGTAGCCCATGACGGTTGCACTTCCACCGAAAGCGTTCATCATGTCAATAGCCATTTGTGAGTCCATTGTGCGAATCTTGAGTCCCTTGAGATCTTCAGGCTTGCGGATTGCTTTATTTGCGGTATAGAAGCAGCGAGTACCGGACTCAAGCCATGCAATTCCGATAAAACCGTCATTAACTGTCAGATTATATAAATCTCTGCCGATTTCACCGTTCATTACATTATATAAATGATCCTTATCTCTAAAAACGTAGGGAACTGATACGCAATTCCAAGCGGCGGCAAAATTCGAGAGAGTCCCTGCTGAAACTTTTGTCATTTCGAGTTGTGAGGCCTGAATTTGTGAAACGCAGTCAGCTTCTGAACCTAATTGTCCGTTCGGAATAATATTAATTGTGATTGAACCGTCGGAAGCTGTATTAACTGCCTCTGCCCATTCAGTCATAGCGATATGAACTGCGTGATCTTCTGCTAAGTTGTGAGCTAATGTGAGGAAAAAACTTTTGTCATCAGCAAGTGAACAGGACGCAAGAGAAACAACGAGCGCGATAGAAATTAATAGTGCTAGAAACTTTTTCATGTTACAAATTACCTCCTGAATAAAAATTTTAAATATTTCGGTGAGATAAATTGTAATATATTCAAGCGTTGACGTAAATTATTAATTTTTCGTATATTTGGCACAGGAGGAATTTATTTAACATAACAACCCCGTCCCGTCATTCCATAGGCCCATTTTTGCCCAGTGAGTAAAATTTTTGCTGTAAAAATATGTTTTCATGAAATAAATTATACACTATAGCGGATATAGTTAAATGGGTGTAAAAACTTTATAATCCACTGCTATATAAATTTTAGTGTTGAGCTCTCTTTTGTAGGGTTCATTTCTTGAATGCCTCCCACTGCTCTAGTTCTCAGCTTGACAATCTCAAAAAGTTTTGCTCAAATTCCCGCGTAAAACGACAATGCGTAATTTATAAATTTGCGATTATCTTGTGCTGGACGACTCTGTGTACCTGCTCTACATGATAAATGAGATTATGCTTATATATTAAATTTGTTGTATGTGTGCGACCCGTTTTTTTCTCGCGCTCTTTTTCCCCACCTAATTATAAATGCATGTTTCCGAAAGACTTCAATGTAAGATCACTATTCATTTATAGACGGCCATAAAAAAATCCCTCCTGCGATTGACTCACAGAAAGGAAACGATAAATTTTTTCTACACTGCATAACCGAAGAACGCAGGCAGCCATAAACTTATAGCCGGAATAAACGTAAGCAGTAAAAGTGTTATCAACATGCAAAGATAGAACGGGAGAGTAGCTTTTACTACTTTTTCCATCGGTAATTTTGCGACTGCTGATCCAATGAACAAGACCGACCCGACCGGAGGCGTTAATAATCCGATACCGCAATTAAGAATTACCATTACACCGAACTGAATCGCGCTGATTCCTATTGACTGCGCAACCGGCAACAAAATCGGCGTGGCAATTAATATAATCGGTGCCATATCCATAATACAGCCGAGAATTAATAAAATCGCATTCAACATTAACGCAATTATAATCGGGTTGTCTGAAACGCTCTTAATCAAGTTTGCAGCCTTCAACGGCACGTGAAGAGTCGTCAAGCAGTAACCGAATGCCGCCGACGTTGCAATAAGTATTAACACTATCGCAAGAGTCTCAACGCATGTATCTAAAGCCTTCCATACGCCTTTCCATGTTAAGCCGCGATAAATAAATACTGATACGATGAGCGAATATACGACTGCAATAGCTGCTGACTCAGTTGCTGTAAAGACTCCGCCGACAACTCCGACGACAACTATTAAGACCGCCGCTAATGCCCAGAAAGATGTCGCTAATTCTTTCAGGAAAAATGAAAAGCTGAACGGTTTGCCCTTAGGATAATTTTTCTTCACGGAAATTATATATGAACCGACCATTAACGAAATTGCTAATAAAGCACCGGGAATATAACCGGCCATGAATAAAGCTCCTACAGAAATTCCGCTTGCAGTTGTCGCGTAAATGACCATGTTATGACTCGGAGGAACAAGCAGGCCCTCGCATGATGACGTAATTGTAACTGCTGTCGAGAAATCTGCGTCGTAACCCTGATCTACCATCATAGGAATCAAAATCGAACCTAACGAAGCCGTATCAGCTGAAGCCGAGCCGGAAATACCGCCGAAAAAGTAAGAAGCAACAATATTGACCATTGCAAGACCGCCGCGCATCCAGCCGACTAGAGAATTTGCAAGCGCAATTAACTTGTCGGAAATTCCCCCTGTTCCCATTAAGACTCCCATTGTGATGAAAAACGGGACCGCCATTAAGCTGAATGACCAAATACCTTTTACCATTTGCTGAGGAAGTGTAACAAGTGCCTGACCCTGCGACATTAAACAAAACACAGTCGAGAGGCCAACAGCATAAGCTATCGGGAAACGCAATAAAATCATCGCGAAAAATGTTCCCAGTAATACTAATGTCGAAATATCTTCAGGACTCATAATTATTTCTCACCTGCTGCATCAAGAATTATTTGCTTTATTTCTTCAGTTCTCGCGAAATCAAGAGCTGTCTGCCCGATGTCGTTTTTGATGTTCACGTCTGCGCC
The DNA here is from genome assembly GCA_017443945.1 of Synergistaceae bacterium. Classification (NCBI taxonomy): domain Bacteria; kingdom Thermotogati; phylum Synergistota; class Synergistia; order Synergistales; family Synergistaceae; species Synergistaceae bacterium. The sequence goes on along the minus strand of JAFSXS010000019.1, from coordinate 23,779 downwards.
GAAATCAATCAAGATTTTCACGACTTCGGGATTGTCGTTATAGTAAGCTGCTTTCATAAGGGCTGTGTTACCGTACTCGTCGCGCATATTGATTCTAATTTCCTGATCTCCTTCTTTCAGGAACGTATAAATCACGTCTGCATTAGGATTCATTACGGCCAAGTCTAAAGGTGTCCAGCCGTTAGAATTTCTGTGATTTAATTCTGCTCCGCGCCTTATTGGGATTCGCACATCCTGCGGGGTTGAGTTTTCGTTCTTTACTGCTCTGAATAAATCGCTCGTAGGATCCGCAAAAGCACATGAAGCGATCACGAGAATCACAGTAAGTGCAAGAGTAAATTTTTTCACGTCATGACCTCCTTATTTTATAGCGTCAAGAATAATTTGTTTTGCGTCATATTTTGCGTAATAAATTGCTGTCCTGCCGTCGTCGTCTTCTGCGTAAATGTCTGCTCCCGAATCGATTAAAATTTTCATTGCTGACTGATTATTATGTTCTGCTGCAATCATAAGAGCTGTACGGCCTTTTTCGCCCTTAAAGTTTACATTTGCTCCGGCAGATACGAGAATCTTTATTACTTCAGGATTTCGATTCGTTTCTGCTGCATTTAATAACGCTGTGAAGCCTATTATATTTACTGCGTTTACGTCCGAACCTGAATCAATCAAAATTTTTATTACTTCCGGACTTGCAAATGATGCCGCTTTAATCAGTGCTGTATTCCCGTATTTGTCAGAATATTTGACATTTGCACCGGACTTTATGAGAGCTTGAATTTGTTGCGGAGTAATATCGCTGTTCATTACTGCATCCAGCAAAAAACTTGTAGGACTTGCAAAAGCAGCCAGACTCATACTCAAGACAACTAAGACGGTTAGAAAATTTCTCATTACGCTTTTTCCTGAGGCACAAAAATTTCTTCGAGTCTCATAAATATCTGCTCAAGCTCGAAAATCGCCATACTTCCGCCCGCAATAGGTATCGGCAGGTACATCCAAACGCGGCTTAATGTCGGGATTGACTCATATCTTCCGAATCTTGCTAACGGCGATTGACATACTTTAATGCCATAGACGAGCATAATAATTCCGAGCGCAAAGACTGCAACATCTGCTAATAAATCAAGAAATTTCACGAGTCCGTCGGGCAAATATTTATCAAATGCCGTCATTCTTATGTGAGCGCGACGACGAATCGCAAGAGTCGCCGACAACACAGCCATATAGACCATAAATGTCAAGACCATTTGCTCACTCCACGCCGGATCGGGAATCCATGAGATATAACGTCCTGCAACGGCCATTGAAGTTATTGCAATATCAGCAATTAATAATAACTTGCAGATCAGCATAACTAATTTATCAGTAATATCATAGAGCGGCCTTATAAACGCAACCGCCTTGAAGAATCCGCGCATAATTATTAATCATTCCTTTCTGTTAATTTTGCTGTGAAGAGGTGTCATTTGTGTTCTGTCCGTCCATGAAACATAATACAGCAGCAACGAGATATAAAGCTCCCCAAATCGCAAACTCTTGAAGTAATAAGCCGCTCATAAACGGTAATTCATTTTTTGCGGCAATATTTACGAATCCGAATATCCCAAGACATATAAGAGCACTCACAACGAGAAGTCCTGTCCCGCCCGCACGTTTAATTGCCGTGAAAGCAGCTATTACAGCAAGGACAGCCGCGACTACTACCGCGATTAACATAAATATTAACTCTTTGGGCATACCTCGAAAAAATTGCGCGTTCTGAGCGTTCAACATTAAATTTACAATCTTAAATATGCTGAGACCTGGAATCGGCAAGAGTCCGCCCGTTAAATTAATTTCCTGAAAAATTGAGAGTAATGCTCCTGCGACTGCGAAAATAAATGCTGCTATATTCATTCAATAACACCCCTTTACTATTTAATATTTCACTTCACATAAATTAAACGGGAGAAATTTATTAACTCCTCCCGCTGAAAAATTAAATCTTACTGCATATCAACAATTTGCTTGTAAAGTTCGGCCTGGCTTGATGTATTTGCCTGAATTGTAGGCTGGCAGGCTTTGACCCACTCTGTTTTGTCGGGAACATCAACAACATTTACGCCGTCTTTGCGGAGAAGTTCTAATACTTTTGCTTCCTCGCCTGCTGATAACTGGGCGTTAAACTGCTGGGTTGCTTTTCCTGCTTCCATGATCCAAGCGCGCTGCTGGTCGTTTAACTTATTCCAGCCTGAGTCAGCGATAACAATCTGAATTGCGCCGAGTGTGTGTCCGTCAAGTAATAAGTTCGGTGCAACTTCTGAGAATGCATTAGATCTGTAATTTGCGATGGGCTGCTCGGCACCGTCAGTAACGCCGGTCTGTAATGCGCTGTAAAGTTCTGTGTAAGTAACAACTGTAGGATTTGCGCCTAAATTGCTTACCATTCCGGTCATAATCGGGTCATCTGAAACACGAATCTTTTTGCCCTTAAGATCGCTCAAGCCTGCAACTTTTTCTTTGAAGAAGAAATGTCTGAATCCCTCTTCACCGTAGCAAATGCCTCTTAACGGGAGTCCGATTACATGAGGTTCTGCAAGAAATTCTGCTGCTAACTCACTATTTGCAAATTTCCAGAAATGTTCACGGCTTACAAATGTGTAGGGGATTGATAATAACATAGCTTTCTGGCAGCCATAGCTTGTAAGGGCGAACGCTGAAATTCTTGACATGTCGATTGTGTCGCCGCCGCCAAGTATTCCGTCTAAGACCTGAGCTTCTGAACCGAGAACACCGCCGGCCTGAATGTCGATAATAACTTCACCCTTTGAGAGTTCTTCTACTTTGTTCTTGAAAAATGTTGCTGTCTGTCCTACGATTGAGTCAAGCGGATTAACTTCTGCGTAAACAAGCGTAACTTTTGCATATGCTGATCCTGCAAATAAACAAGAAAGAACGAGCGCGAGTGCTAAAACTTTTTTCATAATAAATAATTCCTCCCTATAAATTATAAATTAGCCCTGATGATGAGCTAACATTACTGCTCCTGCGATTGATAATAATTTTGCTCTCGGTGAGTCTGCGCGGCTTGTTAATACAACTGGAGCTTTTGCACCGATGATTAATCCAGCTGTCTCACTGCCTTTTGCAAAGAAGCTGATTGACTTTGCTAGAGCGTTACCTACTTCGATTTGAGGCACAAATAAAATATCTGCGTGGCCTGCGACGGGTGATTTAATGTGCTTGATTTTCGCGGCTTCCTCGTTAATTGCGTTATCAAGTGCTAAGGGGCCGTCAACCACACAATTTTTAATCTGTCCGCGTGCGTTCATTTGTACAAGTGCTGTTGCGTCAAGAGTGCAGGGCATATCGGGATTGACCATTTCGACGGCTGCAAGACATGCGACTTTCGGGACTTCAACGCCGAGTGAACGTGCAAAATTTACGGTGTTCTGAACTATATCGGCCTTCATCTTGAGATCCGGATACATGTTAAATGCTCCGTCAGCGATGAAAATTATTCTGTCGAAACCGGGAATCGAGTGGAAATAACAATGTGAAATAGCGTTTTTGCCGACTCTGAGTCCAACTTCCTTGTTTAACATTCCGCGCAAGAAATGATCCGTATGCAGCTGACCCTTCATATAAATATCTGCTCGGCCTTCTGATACTTCAGTAACTGCGACGATACCGCATTTAGCCTCGTTTGTTTCGGGGATAATGTGATAACTTGACTCTGACGCGCCTGCTTCAGCGATGCACTCTTTGACTTTGTCGGGGTTGCCTACGAGTGTAGCCTCAACGAGTCCCATTTTGCGAGCGTCCTCGATTGCGGAAATTAATCCTGCGTCCTCTGCCATTGCTACAGAAATTCTTTTACGGCCTTTATCAGCACATAATTTCGTAGCGTCTTCGATTAACTGCGATAATGAGCGAATCTGTTCCATTATGAAAATATTGACCTCCTACATAAAATTTTTATAAATACTCCGAGCGTTAAATTCCCGGAGGTGATACCTTATTCAAGCCATTTTTCTATATTTTTCGCGTATAAATCTGCAATTTTGCGCGTAATTTTTCCGGGCTTGCCGTCTCCTAAAGTTATTCCGCCGACTTTCACGACTGGAACGACCATTTTTATGCTGCCGGTAATAAATGCTTCTGATGCTTTCTCGCTAGCAAGTTCCGACCATAACGGGCAGCGTTCCTCGACTTTGATTCCGGCCTCTTTTGCGAGTTCGAGTGCACCGTCTCTCGTTGTACCCTTCAAGACCCGTGATAATGGAGCAGTTACAATCGTGTCATCTTTCAGGACTAAATAAAAATTGCTGTGTCCTGCTTCTGTTATTTCACCGTTTGGGCAATACAACACGTCGCTTGCTCCGGCTGGCAATTTGAACGTTATGCGGTAATCAACGCTCTTTACTGACGGATCATCACGGCCAAGCGGTAAAGGTTCGAGAATTACTCCGCGCTCAAAATCTTCAGGAGTCAAAAAATTTGCTTCATCGAATATAACAAAGAATCGAGGTTCCGTAAAGCAATTTTTTACTGAATCGAAAGAGTCGCCGCCGGTTAAAAACGTTCTGACTCTAACGTCATGACCTACTTTAGCGATTCCTTCACGGACTACATTTTTCATAAATTCAACGTCGGGAAGATTTGAGATTCCGGAACTCTTTGCACTGTTAATAAATCTATTCATGTGAGGAGTAAGCATTAAGGGCTTGAGATTACGCGATGCAAGAGCTTCAAAGACTCCGACTCCGCGCTGAATGATTAAATCTGAAATTGGTAACTTTGCGTCTTCAGGTTTGACAAATTTTCCGTCAATGTAGCATAAATACATTATTTCACAGCCTTTCATAAATTTATTTTGTCTTCGTAGGGACTTCACGCGGCCTGACAAACGGGTCAACTTCGCGCCTCTGTCCAAACGAGACATCCGAGTCTGGGTAAGCATTAATCGAAATAGTTAAGCCTAAACTATTATCGCCGTCAAAAACTCGTTCGTCTTTGTAATGCAAGTCCCATATCATACAGTCAGTAACCCATTGAACACTGTAAATCACTTGATCTATCTTTGACTCTTTTAGATCGTAGCTGCCTCTGACACCTAAATAAACCTCACGGCCAACGGGAAATCTGACTTTCTGATGGATTCGCTCAAGATTGAAATATTGATCCCAATACATTGCACTTCTACCCCAGACATATTGTCTCTCGTATCCTGTCCCTAATTCTAACGCACCGAGGTTATATCTAATGCCCGTAAAATTTCGTAACATTTCCATATTTGTTTTGTCTTTATCGTAAAACCATGCTTCACCCCGCGAGTCAGCAAATAAAGTAACTTGGCCGAAAGGGTACTCGAAATAATTTCTGAATCCTACGCCGTATCTATTAACAGAACGATCTTGAGGGAGCATATATAATGACTCTTTGTATCTGCCGTATGACGCAAAAACTCTCATCCATGAATAAAGCGAGCTTTTGAACCATGGCGCATAAATAATAAATTCGGGCTCTCTGGTTACTTTGCCTTTGTACTCGGTGATTGCGTCTTTGCGTTCGCTTATGTATTCGTTGCGGCTCCATGTTAGACGAGCGTTCCATCCGTTATAATCATAAATCAATGACGCGTAGGGGTGATAAAATTTTTCCTGCCATAAGTCATTCCAAGTGTGTTCGACTCCGATATTGATAGAAAATTTATCGTTTATTTCCTGGTCAATGTCGATTTTGTATTCAAATTTTGCTTTGCGACTCCATGAACCTCCCAGAGAAATAGAGCCTGTGTCCCAGCCGAGTGCACCCGACATACCTCCGCCGGAACCTTTTCTATCACTGCGCTGCAAATACGGCAGGAAAGAATAACCGATTGCTTTACGCTGTAATCTCAAGACATAATCAAATGGAGAAGTAAATAAATAAGTGTTCCCAAGATAGACTCGCGGACGTCTGGCGATGATTCTTTTTCCGGGAATGAACGTAATAACTTTTGACTCGAGTCTATAATGCGGGTGATCTAGTTCACAAGTCGTGAAAGTTACATTATGCCAGCGCACAAAATAATCTTCGGGTGTACCGCTTACGAGTCCGCGTTCCTGAGCAACAGACCACGGGATAACTTCAATATCTTGTCCATGAACGTATAAAGTTGCGTTGTTTTCGCCTATGCCGATTTTAGTAGCTGCTCCTGATAAAATGCCTTCTTTAGTGTTTAAATTGTAGTTGAGCTGATCTCCCCGTAAGACTCTATTTTCCTGCTTTAAAATTATTTTCTCGCCGGGAAGGGGCATTGCTTGAACTTTCTGTGATGAAGCGTCGTATTCGATTCGTTCGGCCATTATAGTTGTATCGTTGAAGGTCATAACTGCGCGGCCTTCTGCTAATGCGTTGCCGGTCTCGTCGTTGAATGAGACTCTATCGGCATTTAGTGTAACTTTGTCCGGTACGTCATTTTCTGAATCTGACTCGCCGTCAGCAGCGTTTATTACTTCACAGCAAGAAAAAATTACTATGCAAATTACTAAAATTGTTCTAAAGGTTTTAACCATTGGATTACTCCTCCTCGCTCTAATAATATCACGCCGCTTTCATCCATGCTTGCATTAGGAGTCTTTAACATAAATTCGTCGTCATAAATTGTGAAGCCTTCAGGAAATGAGAAAGTGTTATTTTTTTCCTGCCAGTTGAGGCGGGGACTCTCTAGATTCCAGACTCTTTCGCCTGTGTCAAGTGTGCCGAGCAGACCGAGAAGACTCGCGGATTTAATGTCGTGCTGATAGGTGCCTTTACTGCCGAAAAAGTACCATTCTCCGCCGGATTTTATTTCGCGCCTGACATCAAGAGATTTAACGCTGACAATATCGCCGTCGCGCTCTAAATATGGGATTCTGATTCGCCAAGTGTCGCCGGAAATTTCGCGCGCAAATTGTATATTTTCCATGACTATGCCGGGCAAATTTTCGAGGCTCTCGCGCAGTAAATCTATATTGAGATTAATATCACGCATTGCAAAACGCACTAACACGACGAATCCCAGAAAGAAGCCGGCTATTACAAGTTTTGTGATTGAAAATTTCATTTGCTTAACTCTTCCAAACGTTTTAGAGCTTCCGAGCCTTTGAGATTCTCATTATTGCGGGCGTAATCGAGTGCTGATTTTCCTGATTGGTCGCGGGCTTTAACGTCTGCTCCTGAATTAATCAGCATATTTATTATTTCAGGATATTCACTATTTGAGGCTGCGTACATTAAAGCTGTCAGGTCGTGATAATTTTTTGCGTTGACATCAGCTCCGGCACTAAGCAGTATATTAACGATTTCGGGAGAATTAACCGCCGCTGCCGACATTAGAGCCGTCCCGCCGAAACTTGTTTTAGCGTTTACATCAGCACCGGCCTTTATGAGTGCATTAATTACTTCGCTGTCTTTATTCACTGCAGACGCTATCATAAAAGCAGTAGTCCCGTCATCATCTTTTGCGTTGACGTTTGCACCTGAATTTATTGCATTAATAATTTCTTGCGCTGTTCCATTTCTGCATAAATCTAAAAATTTTTCGCCGCTTATATTCTGTGATTTCGCTGCCTGAACTTGATTAGCATTCAAAATCGAGAAAATAATTAATATTGACAATAACAAACGTTTCATAATTTATATCAACCTTCTTTATTTGCTTAATTCTTCCAAACGTTTAAGAGCGTCCGAGCCTTTGAGATTCTCATTATTGCGTGCGTAATCAAGAGCTGTTCTGCCGGATTTGTCGCGATGTTTTACGGGTGAATCTGAGTCTATGAGTGCATTAACAATTTCGGGATTCTCGTTGAACTTTGCCGCCCATATTAGAGCCGTCCAGCCGCTTTTATCTTCAGCGTTTACATCAGCACCGGCCTTCAATAAAATATTTATTACTTCAGGATTGTTAGTACTGCATGCCGCAAAAATTAAAGCTGTCGAACTTGTTTTATCTTTAGCGTTTACATTTGCTCCGGCTTTAAGCAGTAATTTAATTACTTCTGAGTCATTTCTGCTGTTTGCCGCAAACATTAGAGCTGTCATGCCGTCATTATCCTTATAGTTAACATTATTTCGAGCCTGCAATAAAATTTTTATTACTTCAGGATTCTTATTATTAACTGCTGCAAACATTAAAGCTGTAACGCCGTCATTAAATTTTGCGTTGACGTTTGCTCCTGATTTGATGGCGTTATTGATTTCCTGCGGAGTTCCGTTAGCACATAAGAATAAAAATTGCTCGTCATGAAGTCTCGCCGCCTGAAGTTGACTCGCACTCAACAAAAAAATTAGCACAACTAATAAACTTTTACGCAAAATATTTACTCCTCTCATTTGCTTAATTCTTCCAAACGTTTTAGAGCGTCCGAGCCTGCGAGTTTATCATTATCGCGAGCATAATTAAGTGTTAATCTATCAACATGTGCGCCTGCGTCAAGAAGAGCATTTATTTTTTCGAGACTACTTTTAATATGCGCATATTTCATTACTGCCCATGTTAAAGCGGTATAACCACGATTATCTTCGTCATTAACATTAGCTCCAGCCTTTAGTAATACATTAATTATTTCTGGATTACTATTAAATCTTGTTGCATCTATTAGAGGGGTAGAGCCTAAGTTATCTTTAGCGTTAATATTAGCTCCTGCTTCTATTAATTTAGTAATTATTTCTGGATTATGATTAAACATTACTGCCACCATTAAAACACTCCAGTGAGTATTCGGTATATTAGCATTAACATCAGCTCCAGCCTTTAACAATGTATTCACTAATGCTAATTTGTTAGGAGAATCAGAATAGTCTCTTAGTACTAGCATTAAAACTGTCAATCCAATACTATCTCTAATATTGACATCAGCACCAGCATTTATAAACGCATTAATTATTTCGATGTTCTTATTACTTAGTAGTACATACAGAAGAGCAGCCCAGCCATCGCTATCTTTAGCATTGACATTAGCACCCTTTTTTATAGCATCGATAATTTTTTGCTCGTCTCCCTCTTCGCACAACTTCAAAAATTGCGCGTCGGTTATTCTTTGAGATCTACGAGATCTGCGAGCTTTTGCCCCTAACGCTGGACTCGCAACAACAACCGACAAAATCAATAACACAGCTAATAAACGTCTCATAAAATATTTACTCCTTTCACCATACTATTTTCCATGAAGACCCTTCGCGCACAACTCCCAGCGTACGACTCACTACAGACCTAAATATTAAAGTCTTCTGTGTAGCAATTACTTTCGCGCGTTCTTCACCTATCCAATCGATTCTATAATCACCCTTCAGAGCCGCTCTCATGTCAGAAGCCTTTGCAGCAGCTTTCGCAAAATTATCGCGTGAAATAACTTTTTTCGAACTAGTGCACAACATCTCGTACATTTCTGAATATGAACTGATAGCCCAGAGTGATAAAAATTTCCGCAACACTGACTCACGGCTTGCGTAGGCTGCTCCTGAATTTGTCGGACGTGCTGCCGGTGGTGCTGGTCTAGTGTCTTGACTCGTAGTATTTCTATTGCGCACGTTTCTAACAAAATCGGCCATATCATTTGAAGTCTCCGTAAAAATCGGCTGAATCGGTCTCGGCGGTATTGCAGGAGGTGCCGGGGGTTTGGGCTTCACGGGCGGAGTCGGTTTTCTCGGCGGTTCCCGTCTTGGAAGATTCACCACTACTAATTCAGGTTTATTTGCCGGAACAGGTGCGGGGGCAGTCTCTAAGGGTGCAAACGTGAATAATCTTTCATTGCGTCCGATACCTTTTAACGAGATAGAATAATTCTTGTTAATCTGCTTAGGGAAGAAAACAAGTCCTTGAATCACTCCGCGCGCTGGAATTTCGAGTCCTGCGTCAAATCTTGAGGGCTTGACTCTCTCGCCTGAACCGGAAATTAACGCAATATTATCACGTAAAGGCGACAAATTAACGGGATTAGCTCCGAATGAATAAACGCTCACTAAAAAAGTTTCTGACTTGTCAAGCTGTAATTCAGAGACAAAATTTTTTCTGTAGGCTTCCTGCTGGGTGTCGCTCATTCCTGCGCGTATGGCTTCAGCTTCTACCCATGGATTAATTAATTCTTCGGGATAATGGACGATCCACACAAAACAGTCTTGACCCCAGTGAGTCGCCGTCCATCGTTCGAGAATCCTTATAGTATCATTGAAAGGGTCAGCACATGCCGCAAAACAAAAAAAATTACTCACAGCAATAACAATCACTGCGAGTAAAAATTTTGCGAATAACTTAATTAACCGGCTGTTCCGGCGGTAATTGGAAGTCTCCACCTGTGCCAGCTCCTGATCCTGAACCTGAATATGTCGGTGTCCCGTATTGACTCCTGTTGAAGACATCACCTTTTATGATCGTATCTCTGTTAGGGTCGAAATTAGGCGGTGTCGCTGAAGTATCATGATTCGGGGGGATCGTGTTTATATTATTCGTTATGGTGCTCTGCAGACTTGCCGGAATAGGATATGACAAGACCGCTATATCTTCAGAAATCTGCGCAAAAGTTACTGAACCTTCCGGGATTCTTATGGAATTTCCGCGAATAAATAAACCTCCCACGAGTCCAACAGGGCCTAACAAAGCTGCTCCCGCAACACTTGCTGCACCTGCACCGACGATTCCGCCTTCTCCGCGATCACCTACTCTGCGGGCTTCTTTTATTGCGTTCTCTGACTCTTTGCCGACTTTTACTGTTGGATGTTGAGGGCCTAACGGTTTTAGCTCGTTAAATGAGATTCTGACCTCGCCGGGGATTCCAAACATGCGCGGGCGTTTAACGTCTCTTACTTCAGTAATTAATAACGATCCGGCCGGAGCAACGAGAAAATTATTTACTATTAAGTCGCTCGTTAATTCAAGTCTCACATAATCACCGATCTTTGATTTTGCGGGGCTTAACTCGTCCATAAAGCGAAATTTCAAAACTGTATTGGCCGGAACTGTTACGGGCTGTGATGACACGGGATCCATTAACAGTGTCGATAAAAGGCTTTCAACGCGCATAACAATTGGACTTCCGTTATTTGCGGTACCGTTTAAATTTGTCTCGAGTCTTTCTACGCGCTTTATTGCAGGTTCAGAGGCTCTAATTTTTTTATCGACTACCCATTCAGCAACACCGAGCTTGAATAACATAGAGGGCTGCTCAGGAGTCCCAGTCTCAAGAAAATTTAAGATTGCCGCGTGTCTTTCTGCCATTGTGCCGGGAAGACTCCGACCGAATAAATCACCTTCCGCCTTTGATAATCTTTCAAGCAAACCTCCCTGTGAGACATAACCGTAAATAATATTCTCGATTTGTTCCATCATTTGATGTGATGAGCCGGAATTTGGGTCATTATCGGGGACGGCTTCAGACGCTAGACAGACTGACGACGAAAAAATTAATATTATTGCCGCAAAAATTGTTACAAATTTCTTCATAAAAATTTTAAGCCTCCTTTGCTCTATTTCGCATGTAATTTACACTTGCATTGATAAAACCGTCAAATAACGGATGAGGACGAATCGGACGCGATTTTAACTCGCCGTGAAACTGCCCGCCCACATACCAATTTTGATCAGGTAACTCTATAATTTCTACTAAATCACGTTCTGTGCAGACTCCGGAAATTTTCAAGCCGGCATTTTCGAGTCGCTTTCTATATGCGTTATTAAATTCGTATCTGTGTCTATGACGCTCGGAAATTTTTAACTGTCCATAAGCCGCCGCCGCCTTCGTGCCTTCGACTAAATCACACGGATAAGCACCGAGTCTCATTGTTCCTCCGAGATCGCTTAAATTTTCCTGTTCCTCCATTAAGTGTATTACAGGATGAGGAGTCGCCGGGTTCATTTCTTTGCTGTGAGCGTCGGGAAGCTTGCAGACATTACGGGCAAATTCTACGACCATCATTTGCATTCCCAGACAAATCCCGAATAAAGGCACGTTATTTTCACGCGCATATTTCGCAGCTGTTATCATGCCTTCAACGCCTCTGACTCCGAATCCGCCGGGGATTAATATTCCATCAGCAAATTTTAATATTTCTGCCGGATCTCCTGTCTCTAAGTCTTCAGATTCTACAGATACAATATTGACTCTTACACTGTGAGCGATTCCGCCGTGATGCAGTGCTTCGACAACGCTTAAATATGCGTCCTTGTGCTGTACATATTTCCCGACCAAAGCAATATTTACTTCTTCAGGGGGATTAATATATCTGTCGACAACTCTTAACCAGTCGCTTAAGTCCGGTTCTGACTCATGATTCAGACCTAAATATTTCAGAATTAAATCATCGAGTCCCTGCTTATGAAGGCTCACAGGCACATTATAAATTGTCTTCTCATCTCTGACCTCTATAACGGCTTCGGGCGGAACATCACAGAAAAGCGCGATTTTATTCTTCATGCCTGTATCCATAGGATGACTCGTCCGGCAAACTAGGACATTAGGCAAAATTCCAATTCGGCGCAATTCCTGTACACTGTGCTGCGTGGGCTTAGTCTTCAATTCCTTTGCTGCTTCAAGATACGGGACTAACGTAACATGACAATAAACGACATTTTCACGGCCGACTCTTACTGCCATTTGCCTTATTGCCTCCAAAAACGGCTGACCCTCAATATCGCCGACAGTCCCGCCTATTTCGACAATCAAGACATCAAGATTTTCAGCAGCCCTGATTATGCGTTCTTGAATATCATTCGTAATGTGCGGGATAACTTGAACAGTTCCGCCCAGATAATCGCCGCGCCGTTCCTTCTTGATTACGCTTGAATAAATTTTCCCGGTCGTTATTGAATTTTTCTCGCTCAAAGTCTCATCTATAAATCTTTCATAATGGCCGAGATCTAAATCTGTTTCTGCTCCGTCGTCAGTTACGAAAACTTCTCCGTGCTGAAATGGATTCATAGTTCCTGCGTCGACGTTCAAATAAGGGTCAACTTTCAAAATAGAAACCTTGAGTCCGCGCTTCTTTAAGAGAGTGCCGACAGAACCTGCCGTGATTCCCTTGCCTAAAGACGATACTACACCGCCGGTGATAAATACAAATTTTGACATGTTATCTGCTCAGGTACTTAATCGGATTTACAGGGCTATTTCCGTTGCGAACCTCAAAATGTAAGTGCGGGCCCGTTGAACGTCCTGTAGTGCCGACTCTTGCTACTAGCTGACCTGATGAAATACTTGCTCCCTTTCCTGCTAATAGTGTGCTGCAATGAGCATATAATGTTGACTGACCGTTTGAATGCTCGATTACTAAGACTTTGCCATAACCGCCCATCCATCCGGAATAAACAACTTTGCCAGAACCAGCCGCTTTGATTGGGTCTCCCCTTGCGGCTTTGATGTCGATTCCCGTGTGAAAATCTCTGCGCCGTGTGATCGGGTGCTGTCTCCAACCAAATGGGCTGTTAATTCTTCCCATGATAGGCCATCTGTATGTCCCGTTTCTGACAGCTACGTCATTAGGCTGCGGCTTCGGTGCGGGTGCAGGCTTTGACGGCGGTGTTTTTGACGGTGCCGGAGCCGGTTTAACTGCCAATCTCGGAGCGTCTCTGCGTTCAATGAGTCCGTCAGGTTTTGCGCCCGGTAAAAATATTTCGTCGCCGGTCTTGAGTGCTGCAACATCGACATTTACATTTACCTGCTTTAATTTGTTGATACTGACTCCGTAACGCTTGCTGACTTCTTCTAAGCTCTCACCCTTCTTTAACACGTAAAAAATTCCGTCCTGATTGGGGATTCTCAATTTTGCGCCGGGTCTGAGTCTTGCTGAAGTCTTGAAAGTGTTGCTGCCGATTAAAGTATCAAGCTCTATATTTTGCGTGTTCGAGATTGACCATAGAGAGTCTCCCGGTGCTACTACATAAGTTTTTACCTTGAGGGGCTCGACTTTTTCTTTTGTTGCGGCGATTCTCATTTGCCGGGTTCTAACCTCGTCTAAAGTTTCTTCTATCTTGCTTGGATCGTTAGGAATTAATAAGAGCTGATTTTCTGAGAGTCTGTTTGCGTCTTTGAGTCCGTTTGCTCGTAAAATGTCCTGCGCTGTGATATTGCCGTGAGCCAGTGCTATATCTGAAAGTGTTTCGCCGTTCTTCACGACATGTTCGCGCCATACTGTTGCATTCTCAACTAAAATTGGCTGCTGAGGTGCGGGATTTTCTGGAGGCGTAATATTTTCTGCTGGTGCTGGGGGGATTTCTTCGTCTTCGTCATCGTTATCGGGCATTCTTGTGCCGTCCTCGTGAACACTTAATATAATGCTTTCATAGTCCGATAAATATTTTGGAAGCGGTCCGATTTCCTCATTTAAAGTATTCTCGGTGTAGACATATAAATTTTCGCGCTGCTGAGGTTTTGCGCCTTCAAGGTCAGTAACTTCTACTTTGATTAAATTTCCGGTTATTGTTGTGTCGCTGCCTTCACTGCCTCCCCATGCAGGGTCGATATCTGTTCCCGCCGAAAAACTAAACTGTCCCGCCGAAAACATCAAGAACGAAGCAAGCCCAAACGTGAGAAACACAAATACACCGAATCCCCAGCAAAATGCGAGTGATACGCCTTTTTTCTTTTTTTTGCGGGAACGAGGCTGATAACTATTATTGTAACTTCTATATTGCGAAGACTCCCGCTGTCTGTCTAGATCTCTCAAAAAATATTCCTCCCGACCTGCCGCTAATTAGTCAATCACGACATATAAATTTGACTGCCCTTATCTATAAAATTATATTTACTCGTTGAATGTAAGCATTATAACATATGCAAATACCGCGTAAAATACTTAAATGTATAAAAATTTTTCATTCACAAGTTTTATAGCGGGGTATTATATCACAGTAAAAAATCTCTAAATCAGCCTAATTCCGCAATTTTTGCACTTTTCAGCTTTATATGGCGGCTAAATTTGAATATCTGTAAAAACTTTTGCTGCCCTTGATTTTGGCAGGTGGCGGACATAACAAATTAAGTGCGTTGACCATTATTACGCTGAAAAATTTTTTTACGTGTACGAGGGGGACCCCCAAAAGCCCGTCCCCCTTACCCCCTCCCCGCCCATGAGTCGCGCAAATTCACTGTTGATGACGGCAAAAATAGCGGGATTCTCTGTGCTAAGTCTTGGGATAAGGCGTAAAAGCAAGTATTTTTTTCGCGCTCTTCACGAACCCAAATCGGCCAAATTTCACGGAGTCTATCTGATAATTTGCGGGTTAATTTGCTTGATTCGCCGGCTGAACTCACACTCACTGCAATATTTTCATAATTTATCAGCGACGGGAAAAAGAAATCGCATTCATTCTGATTATCAGCAATATTTACGGGAATATCAAGACTCTTTGCGCGGTCATGAACGAGTCTATTTATTTCGCGATTGTCAGAGGCCGCTATAACGAACAAAAATTTTTTATCAATATCAGAAATTTTGAATGCACGGCAAATTTTTATAACTTTTTCCGGAAAATCATCAATAAATAACGGACTCACCGCCGTAACTTCTGCACCGCACTTTAACAGAGTCTCCGCACGTCTTGAAGCAACATGACCCCCGCCGATAATTAATATTTTGCTGTCAGATATGTCAATCATAAACGGGAATAAAGGATATTGCATAAAACTTGTCTCCCTTCATGCTATTATTATTATAGATTTTAACTTGAAGGAGGGAATTATTGACATGAAAAAATTTGCAGCGTTTATATTAATTTTTCTGACATTAACGGGAGTGAGCGAGGCTTTTATACGTGAGGGCAGAGTCCCAGGCAGAAACGGATTATTATTTTCTGGTGTGCATTACAATTTTGACAGCTTGACTCTTACGATAACGAACAAGACAAAATATAATCGCACATTCGGCGGGAGTATGCTATTTTACGACAGACATTATAAATTAGTAGCAAGAGCTGAATTACGCCCGGCAAGAGTCAAGAGATATGCGTCAAGAAAATATAAAGCGTTCTTCACAAAAGGCAGCGGCAACGAGGCAAGAAGCGCAAATTTTCTTGAATGGGAATTTTAAATCATGACATCAACACCTAAAATTTTATCTCTAGTACTTAGCGGTTCAAGGGATAGTAATATAGCGTTTAGTGATTTGCAAAAGTTGCTTGATTCTCTCGGATTTTATCATCGTACTAAGGGGAGTCATTTTATTTATTGGCATGAAGGAATCGAAGAAATTATCAATATTCAGTCTGACGGAAGCAGCGCTAAAGCGTATCAGGTTAAACAAGTGCGAAATATTATAATCAAATATGGTTTGAAACTTTAATATTTTATGGAGGTTAATAAATGGACAAGTACGAAAAAATTATTTACTGGTCTGAGCTTGACAATAAATTTATCGTGGAAGTTCCCGAACTGGCCGGGTGCATGTCAGACGGATCAACGCCGCAGGAAGCTCTATACAATGCAGGAATAGTGATTCAAGAATGGATCGAGACAGCTATATCACTTGGCCGCGAAATTCCCGAACCTGCCGGAAAATTACTTTACGCATGAGGTGATATTACATGAACGCAAAAAAATTTTTTCCCGCACTAATAATAATTTTCATCAGCTCGGCGGCTTATGCACTCTCTAACAGCGCAGACGCATTTATGTCTCTTCCGTTCGGGCACACCTACGCACGCACACAAAAACGAATGCAGAACAGCGGTGCAAGAGTCGTAACTCCACGCAAAGACTCTCTCACTATGGAAGGCATGTTTGAAGGTTACCCGGCTACGTTTATATTCAGCTTTTACAAGCAAAAAGTTTTGAAGACTAAAGCGGCATATCTTCAGAGCATGGGCGACGCAGAGAAGGACCGGCAATTTTACGAGCTATTACAGAAGGGCTTTAACAGGGCTTACGGTTCAGGCAACGAGAGACCGAGAATAAGCGCAAGAAACAGCCGCAAATTAATTCTCTCTAACGCATGGACTCCGGACAGATATACAACTATAACAATGACATATAATCCGGAAGCCTCGAAAAGATTCCCGGGTTCGTCAATAAATAATAGATTCATTCAGATTATATACAAGTCTGAAAAGTGGGATTAACGGCGAGTCTTTTGCTTTTTCCGCCGCCGAGCAGGGTGGGTGGGTGGGGCGAGGCGGCGGACTCATAACAAATTCAACGTACATACGGCGATAAAATTTTTTTACTCTATGACAGTCCCCGACGATGCACAATTTAACACAAAAAAGTGAGAAGCTGCCCCTCCGTCCGTGAATAATTTGCACATTGCACCCGATAATTTACCCGCCTGGCCGTGAACTATCGCTATCATTGTAGGCCCTGATCCTGATATTGCAGTCGCTATGCAGTCAGGATGATTCGCAATCTCGCTGAAAAATTTTTCTCCCGTCTCACCAGGAAATAATTTCGCCCGGTGTGGTTGGTGAAGTCTGTCTTCCATTCCGACACGCAATAAATCCCAGCGCCCCATCGCCCACGCAGCACACAATAAAGACGCATGACTCACATTAAAGACTGCATCACGAAAAGGCACGCTATCAGGCAAAATTTTTCTCGCGTCTTCCGTATGAACTTGGAAATCAGGAACAGCAGCTATAACATTCAAACTATCAGGCAAAGCAGGCAGCCTCACATAACGCAATGACTCGCCGTCCCAGCATGAGACAGTCATACCCCCTATAAAGCACGGCACTACATTATCCGGATGACCTTCTATTAATGTCATGACGCGCAGTAATTCACTTTCCGGAAAATTTGACTCACTCAATAAATTAGCGATTACTACTCCGGCAACTACAGCAGTTGAAGAGCTGCCCAGACCCCTATTTAACGGCACTGCATTACAGCATGAGAACGCAAACCCCTTAGCTTGCAAATTCCATTCTTGGCACGCACGCAGATAACTTGTTACGATCATATTTTTTCGCGCGTCCTTGAGTTCGTCGACACCTTCTCCGGAAATTTCGCAGGCATATTCACCTTCAGGCAGAATTTTATCAACCGTGAAAATATTATAGAGACTTAATGCCATTCCCAGCGTGTCAAATCCGGAACCTAAATTTGCAGTTGTTGCGGGTACCTTAAGACTAATTAACGGCATTCTAAGACCTTCATTAAATCATCAAGAGTATCATTAATTTCTATGGGCTTCCCGACTTGACTCATTGCTGTATCAGGATCCTTTAAGCCGTTACCAGTGAGAATCATTACAGCTGTGATTCCTTCCGGCAATTTTCCGAGAGACTTTAATTTTATCAGTCCCGCTAATGGAGCACATGACGCAGGTTCAGCAAAGACTCCGCCCTCTGATGCTAAAATTTTTTGAGCGTTTAGAATCTCTGAGTCAGTAACGGAATTAAATTCGCCGTTAGATTCTTTCACTGCTGCACGTGCTAAATGTGCGCTTACAGGATTTCCGATTCTTATTGCTGTTGCGATTGTCTCAGGATTCGGACATGGTTTATTATTTACGAGCGGTGCTGCTCCTTCTGCCTGAAATCCCATCATTCGCGGAAGAGTGTTTATTTTTCCGAGCTTAAAATATTCGTTGTAACCTGCCCAATATGCGCTGATATTTCCTGCATTGCCTACGGGTATAGCGTGCCAGTCTGGAGCATGTCCGAGAACGTCGCAGATTTCCCAAGCTCCTGAACGCTGACCAATGAGTCTAAACGGGTTAACAGAATTTACCATAGCACAACCGGTTTTTTCTGCACCTTCACGCGCTAATTCGAGTGCTCTGTCAAAATTTCCCTTCACTGCTATAACTTTTGCGCCGTACATTAAAGCCTGTGCAAGTTTTCCGAGTGCGACTTTACCAGCAGGCAATAACACAAAACAAGGAATCCCCTGTGACGCAGCATAAGCAGCAGCCGACGCGCTTGTATTTCCTGTTGATGCGCAGATTATTGCACGTTTGCCTTCTTCTAACGCCTTTGCAACTGCTAAGACCATGCCCCTGTCTTTGAACGATCCAGACGGGTTGCAGCCTTCAAATTTTCCGAATAATTTAATTCCGAGCCTTTCACTTACTCTAGGCAAAAAAATTAACGGCGTTGATCCTTCTTCAAGATTCACATCCGGCGTATTTGCTGTAACCGGTAATAATTCTCTATAGTGCTTCAATACTCCCATAATAAATAAATTCCTCCTGAAAAATTTTTTGCTGCTATATTATCACAGCTTTTATTTACCCTTCAGAAAATGAATTATACGCAAAATCGTGAAAAAAGTTTTGAATCGCTTTCTTCCGAGTAATTTTGCTGAAACTTTATATTTTCTTGCTATCAAGGGCGAGCAGGCTATTTCGCTTTCATGAGCCTTGAAAAATTCTTGAATCGTTCTGTAATGTCCGCCGTAAATTTCTGCATATTTCTCATTGTACAAGCAAAAGGAAGATACCCCCCACCAGACAGCCCTGTCTAATACTAGCGGCACTCTATCGGGCACCCAATTTTTTGCGATGTCATAGCGTTCGATAAAGATTCGTGATACTTCTATTGAGCGCGACGGATTTTGCGAATACACTGCACTTGCTCCGGCTGGGTTAACATAATAGTAATATAAATATTTATTTGTCGAGACAACTTTTTTTGAGCGCATTAAAATTTGAGGTAAGATTCTCATATCTTCGACGCTTCTAAAATCTTCGGGCATTCTGAGTCCGTCAAACAGTTCTGATTTGAATAATCTGCAAATTAATTTACTGCCGATTTCGTCAGGGATTAATTTTTCTGCAAATTCGTCTTTCGAGTACTCTGTAATGATAATTTCGTGTTTATTGTCGAGTTGTTCTATTTCGTGTGCTTCGTAACAGCAGGAAAAATCAGCATTATACTTTATCAGCAAATTATAAAGCTCACTCACATAATTAGGCAAAATCCAATCATCATTATCGAGAAAAGTTACATATTTTCCGGTCATTCTATCGAGTGCATAATTTCTCGCAGCTGCCGGGCCTCCGTTTGGTTTGGAGAAATATTTTATCCGGCTGTCTTTGTCGGCGAAAGATTTGCAAATTTTTTCTGAGTTATCTGTGCTGCCGTCGTTCACTATAATAATTTCGAGGTTTGTATAATCCTGCTTTATTAGTGAATCAATACATTTTTCTATATAATTTTGCGCATTATAAACGGGAATAATTACGCTGATTAAATCTGAATCCATATAGACCTCCTGAATATCATAAAAATTTTGTTATATTTTCTCACAAAAAGGGGCGACATAAAATTATATTAATAAAGTCTTCCGGAAACATGCATTTATAATTACGGGCGGGGAAAAAGAGTACGAAAAAAAAACAGGTCGCACACAAAATTTTTTGTAAATATTCAAGTTTTTAGCTCAACAAAAATATTTTATGATTTAAATAATTCCAGCTGCATGCAAGTGCTATTATAGTTCATTATGTTCACCAGATACAGCTCACAAGCTCATAAAAAATTTGCGGGTAATGCGTGAAGAAATAATATAGTTATTACACTTTAACACTTGCAAAAAATTTTTCCAGACAGCTCTACTCTATCAACAATAAATTAGCACAATGAATCGCATAGATAAAAAATAAAATTTTTGTGCGAAGTATTACTGTAACTGCTAAAGATTAACTTTTTTGTAGTTGCAAATGTAGTTGTAAAATTGTCGTTTTTCGTGAAATATTGAGTGAAAAAATTTCCTATACAAATTATACCATTAACATAATAAATCAAGTGTGTTAACTATAATATCAATATCACACGTACAGAAATATTTTGTTCGAGAATTTTACTCCGAGTCATGATTCATTAAATTTTCAAATCTATGCAAAGTCAAAGGCGAAAACCTTTTTACAACCTGTGCCGATTGTGCGTCAATAACTGCTCTCGTTGGCCTCACGTCGCGAACATGCAAAAAGTTTTACAGCTATTCAAGTGCATTTGTTATATAATAAAGTTTTTCGGAAACGTGCATTTATAATTACAGGCGGGGAAAAAAAGGGTCGCACATATACAACAAATTTTTGTAAATATTCAAGTTTTTAGCTCAACAGAAATATTTTGTTATAGCTTTTCGAAAATGTTTATCCATTACAAATTTTTACGGGAATCTTTAGCACTAATAAAAAAATTTTCCCGTCTCTGTGCTAATATATTTTCATGATCGACATAAAAAATTTAAAACTTTCATTCGGCGAAAGAATTATATTTAACGGACTCAATTTGCAGATTCAGGACAATTCACGAATAGGCATTGTCGGTGCAAATGGTGTCGGAAAAACTACACTCTTGCGGGTGATTACGGGCGAAATTCAAGCGGACTCAGGCATAATCGAACGCTCAAAAAATTTAACAGTCGGATATTTACCGCAGGACTTAATCGAACTTGAACCGGTGCCGTTAATGCAATATTTGAAATCCCGCGCAGGTATCGCAGAAATCGAGTCAAAATTACGCGCCGTCGAGGAAAAATTATCGCTCCCACAAATTAATCACGAGTCCTTATTGAACGAACATTCACGACTTGAACGCAGATTCGAGAATTTAGGCGGGTTTGCTTTCGAGTCAATGGCGTTAAAAATTTTGCACGGTCTAGGCTTCGTGAGGGGCGACGAAATGAAAAACTGCCGCGATTTTTCCGGAGGCTGGAAAATGAGAATTGCTATTGCTGCATTATTGATCGAGTCTCCTGATGTGCTTTTACTCGATGAACCTACAAATCATTTAGATACAGAGAGTATGGAATGGCTTGAAGGCTGGCTAAGGACTCATAAAGGCGCAGTCGCAGCAGTCTCACATGATACAAGATTTCTCGAAAACATTGCCGAATCAATTGCAGATTTAGAACACGGGACTATCACTCTTTATCCGTATAATTATGATGAATTTCTCGAAGTCAAAGCGCAGAATCAAGAATTACTCACAAAAGCATTTACACGCCAGCAAAGTGAAATAAAGCGAATCGAGTCATTTATTAACAGATTCAGATATAAAGCTACGAAAGCAGCACAAGTTCAAAGCAGGATTAAGCAGCTCGAAAAAATTAATCGTATCGAACTCGCTGCACACGACAAAACCGTAAAAATTAATATCCCGGAAGCACCTGCAAGCGGTTGGGAAGTCCTGAAAGTTTCTAATCTCGCGAAAAATTACGGTGATTTATGCGTCTTCCATGACGTAAATTTTGTGATAAATCGCGGAGAAAGAGTCGCACTCGTCGGCATTAACGGTGCAGGAAAATCCACACTTCTAAGACTCTTAAGCATGAACGAATCGCCCTCTGACGGAATTATAAAACTCGGCCACAACGTGAAATTTGCTTATTACTCGCAAGAAAGCGCACAAAATATAAATTATTCTCATACGGTATTCGAGGAAGCAAGATCGGTGTCTTCACGCTTAAATGACGTTGAACGGCGTAATTTGCTGGGAGCTTTCCTATTTTCGGGCGATGACATAAATAAATCAGCCAGCGTTTTATCAGGAGGAGAGAAGGCAAGATTAGCACTCTATAAATTAATGCTTGAGGAGACAAATTTTTTAATCCTAGACGAACCCACTAACCATTTAGACCAGAATACACGCGAAATTGTAGAACGAGCTTTACTCAAGTATCAAGGCACATTATTAATTGTATCGCATGACAGACATTTTTTAGACGTTCTAGCAGAAAGAGTCTTAGAGATAAGAGACGGCAAATTATACGATTATCCCGGAAATTATTCGTGGTTCCTAGAAAAACGCGAGGAGTCATTAACGAGTCAGGAAATAACACACGCTCCGGCCAAGTCAAAAAATTTGAATCATGACAGCAATTTACGCGAAATTAGAGCCGTGAAAAAATTAATTGTCCAGTGCGAGAAAAATATTTCTGACTTAGAAGCAAGAATTAACGAGATTGATAATTTATTGTGCAACCCTGAAATATTAGCGGACTCAGGAAAAATAAAATCTCTCATGATAGAACGTGATAACCTTGATAAGGAGCTGCAAAATTTTTATTCTCAATGGGAAGACTTAAGCCTGAAACTTGAAAATTTACAGGAGTGATTTATTTATGAGCGAAATAACAATAATTTGCTGTTACAGCAACGAGGGCGTATATAATAATTTCGTGAACTCTCTAAAGACTCAAACCTGCAATTATGACTTAATCGGCATTAATAACGTCGGCAATAAAAATTTTTCGTCGTGTGCAAGTGCTTATAATTCAGTGTTGAGTCAAATCCGCACAAAATATGTAATTTTCTCACATCAAGATATTTTGCTGAATGAACCTGATACGCTCGCAAAGTTTTTATCATATCTTGAGCAGATCGGCCAGCATGATATTTTAGGAGTTGCCGGCGTTAAATTTGATGAGTCCGGAGTCTTCACAAATATTTTGCATAAATGGAATAAAACCGGCGAAATTGGTTATGCGGGAGATTTTCGCGTACGAGGCTCTATTATGGAATGCAACACATTTGGTGAATGCTTTTTCGGGGGACTCACGGAACATTTTGCGAATAATAAATTTGACGAAAAAATTTGCGATAACTGGCATTTATACGCTGCGGAAGCATGTCTTCACACTCAGGAAAAATATTCGGGAAAAATATTTATTTGCGATATAAAGCTGCTGCACCTCTCATCGGGTAATTTGTC
The DNA here is from genome assembly GCA_017443945.1 of Synergistaceae bacterium. Taxonomy (NCBI): domain Bacteria; kingdom Thermotogati; phylum Synergistota; class Synergistia; order Synergistales; family Synergistaceae; species Synergistaceae bacterium. Next base: position 189 of record JAFSXS010000019.1, on the reverse strand, counting down.
GTTCTCGTTTCATTATGGATTCTACAAGCTCTGCCGAAAATATGCGAAAATTTTTCCGTTAATCAAGACTACTTGCGCACAATGCCGGACAGATTTTATTCATAGAAATCATTACATTATTCATCATTGGCTGCGGTACTGTGCAAAAAAATTGTTACGCCGGCGATAAAATTTTTCCCGGTTCGCGCT